>NZ_JAMPKD010000024.1:0-108112 GCF_039961915.1 Trichocoleus sp. DQ-A2 | reverse complement strand
GTGAAATACCAGTGGCTTTCTGATTCCTTGATTGAGGAACTGAAACATCCTTCTATTCCCATGCAACTTGTGTAACTTGTACGCTATATCTAGCGCCTTTGCGTAAGTCCTGAGCTATCTCGTCCAAGCCAACCAATTAGAAAATAACTTCTTCACAAACGGCGTTAGCCGAGTACGGTTATAAGCATCTGCTGCCTTGCGAATCGCTTCGGCTTGCGTGGGATAGGGGTGAATAACCGTGGCAAGAGTTTTCAAGCCAACATTTCCTACCATCGCCAACGTGACTTCGCTAATCATGTCACCTGCGTGTCTCGCCACAATCGTTGCACCTAAAATTTTATCAGTGCCTTTCTTGACGTGAATTTTAGCAAATCCTTCTTCTTCGCCGTCTGCGATCGCGCGATCCACCTCACTCAATGGAATGAAGTAAGTATCCACCTCAATTCCTTTTTCCAACGCCTCTTTCTCGTACATCCCCACATGGGCAATTTCTGGAGCAGTGTAGGTACACCAAGGCATTGTCAGCGTACTAAGTTTTTTGCGCCCAAAAAACAAACTATTCTGAATAACAATCCGGGCAGCGGCATCAGCAGCATGGGTGAATCTCCATTCCATACAGATATCACCAGCAGCATAAATGCGAGGGTTTGTTGTCTGAAGCTTGTCATTGACAATGACCCCTTTTTTGGTGTCATATTGCACGCCTACCGTCTCAAGATTTAAGCCTTCAACATTAGGCGCTCTCCCAACTCCAGCTAGGATTTCATCAACTGTTACTGAAGCTTCTTTTCCATTCGCTTCGTAATAAATAACTTTTCCAGCGCTGCTTGTTTCAACTCGCTTAATTTTGGACTGCAATATTAACTTAATCCCCTCCTGAATAAACGCTTGTTGCACAATTTCGGCTGCATCAGTATCCTCTTTGTCAAGAATATGGGCATTTTTATGTAACACCACTACTTCTGAACCAAGCCGCTGGAACGCCTGAGCCAGTTCGCAGCCGATAGGGCCACCGCCAATTACTGCTAGTCGTTTTGGTCGTTCTGTGAGGGAAAATACGGTTTCGTAAGTGAGATAACCTGCCTCTTGTAACCCTTCAATCGGGAGATTAGCTGCACGCGCACCTGTAGCAATAACTGCTTTTTTAAAACGTAACTTCTTTCCCGCGACTTCGATAGTGTCAGAACTAGAAAACCGAGCATCTCCCAAAAATACATCGATACCCAACTTTTGAAATCTTTCCGCAGAATCGTGATGACTAATCCCGGCACGAATTCGCCGCAGCCGCTCCATCACGGCAGAAAAATCGACTTCTGTACCTTCAGGAATGCGAACACCAAATCTCTCTGCATCCCGAATATCTGCAACAACACGAGAAGAGCGAATCATGCATTTCGAGGGAACGCAACCCACATTGAGGCAATCTCCACCCATCAAATGCTTTTCAATTAATGCGACTTTAGCTCCTAACCCGGCTGCACCTGCCGCTGTCACCAGTCCCGCAGTACCCGCTCCAATTACAACCAAATTGTAACGAGGTGCAGGTTCGGGATTCACCCAATCGGGCGGATGTACGTGAGCCACCAAAGTTTGGTTATAGACATCCATTGGCGACACAGTTACCCGATCAACTCCTAGCTGTGGCATTATCATTCCTCCTGATTAACGCTTTTTTCTAATGCTTTTCGAGCGATGCGCGTAACATAAATCGTCACAGCAACAGTGGCAACAAATCCAACTACACGAACTACCCATTGGGCTATTTCAGTTTCGGTATTTTTGGGCTGTACTGCTCCAATTGTGGCAATACTACCAGCTAAAGAACCGATATAAACATACATAATCGTTCCTGGAATCATGCCGATAGAGGCTAAAAAATAATCTTTCAGGGAAACTTGGGTGATTCCAAAAGAGTAGTTTAAAAGGTTGAAGGGAAAGATAGGTGAAAGCCGAGTTAAAAGAACAATTTTGAATCCTTCCTTGGCAACAGCTTGGTCGATGACTTTAAATTTGGGATTGTTTTCTATTTGCTTGGAAACCCACCCACGAGCCAAATAACGCCCCACGAGGAATGCAGCAGCGGCTCCTAAAGTGGCTCCGATGAAGACGTAAATTGAACCTAAAATTACACCAAAAACCACACCCGCTCCCAAGGTGAGGATGGAGCCGGGGATGAAGAGTACGGTGGCTAGGATGTAGAGGACAATAAAAGTCAGGGGTGCCCAAAATCCCAGGCTGTCAATCCACGCTAAAGCGCTCTTCAACTGTTCCTGGACATTAAAATATTTAGCTGCAAAGATGAGAGCAGGGATAAGAGCAGCAACTAGAAAAAAACCAAAAATCCGTTTTATCTTTGAACTGGAGGGGCTTTGTACTGATTCATTCTCCATAACCTACCTCAATAACACAGATATGGAAGCTGACTCTTAAAGATTAAGCTAATTTTTATAATAAAATTTGGCTGACAAATGATTTTTAGCTGAGAATTGATAATGATTTTATTAAAAAAATGTTAAATTTTTCTAAAAAGAAGCTTAAAATGTCTCGTAAAAACTATTCCTTTAGAAAGATGTGAAAAAGAAAAAGTAGAAATAGACAAAAGCTAGAATGGATGAAAGCTGAGATGTGTGGGGGAGTAAGGAGGCTACAAAATACTAGCTTCACCCAGATGCGATCGCTTGCGTCGGCGATTTAGTTATACCATTTTCATTTTGATGTACTACATGAAGCTCCTCCTAACCACCCAAGAGAATAAACGGAGAACAGATGTGTAGTATCAGCACCTTGAATTGGAATTGACTGTACGTAAAAAATCTAAGATGTTAACCGGAGACCTAAGGACATGGATGAGGAAATCATTAAACAACTAAATATGGAAGTTGAAGCGATGAGCTTCAATGAGTTAAACGAACTTGGCAATAGAGCAGTTAGTTTAGGGCTGATTTTGGGTCACGGCTATCGAAGTAACCAGTACGAAATCCTTCGCAAAAATGAGGTAGTCATGCTAACACCCAAAGAAGCAGCCGCTTATCTAAAAAAATTGATTGGAGAAGTTGGGGGCTAAATGATAATAGGGAATGGGAGTAAAATTGGGGATAGGAAAAGTGCATCTACCATTTACTTCCTAGTAACAGCTATCAATGACCCGAAATTAGCAATTATCAGTTTTTTATAAATTTGCAGACATGACAAATCAGCATGTATTTATTTTCGAGGGAGAACGCGCCGGAAATTATGATAAAGAAATTCTTTTCTGGGTGCCTGGATATGAGCTGATACACGATTTGTTGCAGGCGGTGCTTCAAGTGCGCCTCCCGGAAGAGTCCTCACTGTTAATTTCTGGTTCGGGTTCGGGTAAAGAACTTGAGATTCTGGGTAAGGCAAATTCTTCATGGCGGCTGCTGGGAGTAGATCCGTCTCCGGAGATGATGAATATTGCTAGCGATCGCATCCAGAAAGCCGGACTCCAGGACCGCGTCAGCCTGCATCAAGGCATTGTGTCTGACTTACCTGAAGATATTTTGTATGACGCCGCCACGTTGATTCTAGTCATGCATTTTTTTCCCGATGACGGAACCAAGCTGGCAATGCTTCGCAGTATCACTCAACGGCTCAAGCCAGGTGCTACTTTTCTGCTAGTCGATTCCTACGGGGAGTCGAATTCGGGTCAAGTTGAACGAAAGCTTGAAATCCTGAAGAATTACGTTCTCAAAAAAGGTATTCCTCCAGAACAGGTACAGCAGAGACTCGAAAATATTCCCAGAAATATCCACTTAGTGCCGGAAGAGCGGATCGTTGCGCTGCTTGAAGAGGCTGGTTTTGGGATGGTGGAACGCTTTTATAGTGCCTTACTCGTCGGTGGTTGGATTGCGAAACGTGGGGAATAAATAGCGCGATTGCTCTCGTTGAGAAGTATCGTAGTTAACTTTAGTCATCTGATTAAAAAGATGCTATGAAAGTAAGTGTAGTAGACAAGCAATAACCCTTTGTTCGGTTCGCGGAAAAGATTTTATTTTACAAGTTAATTAAAATTATATTAGGAGTATATACGGGTGAAATTCGGAGCAATTTTGCGATATTTGGGCAATTCTGTGGTCTATTACCCTAATATGGCTAAAGCTACTGGTGGTGTGACAGCTTCTATTTTTTTTTGCAACCTTATTCACCGCCAGTCTCAACTGAGTCATGCAAATGAGTGGATAAAAATAACTTTTAATGAAATTGAAGATGAAACTGGTCTAAGCCGCACTGAGCAGGAACTGGCTCGGATTCAGCTTGTGAAGCGAAATATTCTAAAAGAACGAATGGTTCGTGGTAACAATAATGCAATGGAATTTTTGCCGGATATTGATGCTCTTGAAAAGAGATTGGATGAGTTTTGGCAGGAAGTTTCTAGTGTCTCTTATTTCCCTACAAAAAACACAATTGCTTTACGTCAAACTGGTTCGTCCAAAGTTGACTTTGAAAATAGTTCAAACAATTTAGATTCAGAGCTAACAACAGAAACTCTAACACGTACCCCTGTGGAAGTGATTAAAGGTTCACAGCCTCAAGCTCAAACTAGCAAAACTGATAAATTTTTCCCAGTACAGCGTCAGCAAATTGCTGTGAAAGTTGCACCTAATTACCAATTTAGTGGTCCTTGGAAATCTCCTGAGCAATTCGAGGAGTTTCAAAGAGCTTTATTAGAATATTTCAAGAATCAGGGAGTTCATAACCCTTCTGGATGGGTATTTAAAATTGTAGATGGAATGACAAAAGGTGTGGTGTCACCATTCTGGGATGAATTTGCCACTGGAATTCCATTAGGAGAAAGTCAGAAAATAAAGCGGGACTGGGAAATTGAGCCAGGGGTGCCATATCCAGCTTTTGAGGAAGAGCGTATTCAGTATTACGTCCACAAAGGAGAGCCGCTAGAAGTGGCAGTATCTAAAGCACGTTCTGAACTTAGAGATCCAGTTGTGGGAAAAGATTTATGGGATGGTTTTTTGAGAAAGTGCGATCGCATTGCAGATGAGGCAATAAAAGCGAAAAAATTAGGCGTTGCTACGCCATACCTGCCACCGTCTTTTACAGAGAAACCTCCAATCACAAAACAGAGCGTAATGGATAAGCTAGCGGTGGTTTCTCCTCAATTTTCGCTGGCATCATCTAGTTCCGACAACATTACTAATCTAAGTTTAGAGCAGAAAAATTGTGAGGAGGAAATGCAAAATTTAGGATGCAGCATTCCTACTCTTGCTTCTTTACAAGAAGCTTACGAAACCCCTATGGGTAGAACTCTGGTTGAAAAACAAATTGCCGAACACCCAGAATGGGGTTACGGAATTGTTGATAGTCAAGTGATAGATTTAGTTCCTTTTTAGGGTGGTAAACATGAAACGAATTGGTGAAATTGATGCGTTTTCTTTAGGGCGTCCTTCTCTTTCAGATGAGGAAAGGAAAAACATAAATCGAGCGAAATCTCAGCAACAGAAAGAGGATGGATATCAACATCTTGCTGAACTTTGTCGTTTAGGGGAGTATGACGCAGCAAGGCAACTTGCAAATCGCAATCCTAGCTGGGGTTATGAAATAGTTGGCGGCGAAGTGATGGACAAGAGCGAGTAGTGGAGCTGTTGTCATAGCTATGGAGTATGAGTAGCCGTAATTGGTGTGAAGTTTGCTTATTGAGGGTTGAACAAAAAAAGTAACTTCACTGACACCATTCCAGCAGCTCCCAAAAGTCTAGGTCGCAATTTTCTATCCAAAACCTGGCTGAATCTGCTAGTTTTAGCTGCCGGAGAGAGTCATCAGGTAGAAACCTAGTTTCAAGTTCACTAAGATAAATTTCCCAGTTTTCTTCAAGCCAGGGAACTTGTTTAAGCTTTTCAGCTCTAATTTGTTCAGCCTCCTGGATTTCTGCCAGAGTCCCCACTAACGGAGGGAGGCCTAAACCCATAGAGAAGTTTCTTGCTTCATCTATATTCATTGTTTATTTACCTAGACAATCTCAAACTCTAGCGTATGACTTTCCTGAAAGTTATGGGTGAAATGATCGACTACATTGGTATCGCTGAGTTCAAGATTGTAGAAATCTACAAATTCATGCTCAAAATATGGCCCAGCGTGCCAGGTTCCGACTTCTAACTTGATAAAGCAATTCCCTGGAATGCGGAAAGCGGTAATCTCCTCTAATGCCGGTTGGTCAGTATTATTATTTGGGGGCGCAACCGCGATTAACCAGTCTTTTCCTTCCAGCGAACCCAGGCATTGAGTACATTGGACGTGGCGTGTGATTTTGTGAAACTTGCGACCTTTGTGGTGCAGGCGCATAATGTAAAATCGGGGAATTCCATTTTGCAGGTTTAACTGCGCTTCTTCGGAATCATAAAGTTTGCCGTCAACACTTGCAGAGATTACTTGACCATAACGCCGAAAATTTTCTGGTGTTATCAATTCTGCGTGTAATTGTTGCACTGCTTTTGATGTATTCATATCAAATTTGTTTGTATTTTCATCATCTTAACGGTCATTGTTATCCGAAAAAACTAAGCAAATTACCCACAGACTGGAAGTCTGGGGCTATACAAACTAAGTTCGCCTACGCGGACTCAATTCAGCCTGGGTCGGCAGGCTTTGTTTGTGTAGCCGCGATTTCAATCGCCAGATATTTTGCTTACTCAGTTTTGGGTTTGTATGGAATAATTGAAGCTTGCTTCTCCCCATCACTTGGTCTTGTATACCACCAAGCCCAAGCAATTAAGACTGCTTGGAAGGGAAGTCTTATTGCTTGGAACCAAGGTGAGTTTGGAATAGGATTGAGGTCGATACTATTCACTGCCATATTGATATTTGCAGGGAAAACAAAGATGAAAAGAGTCAGCAGTCCCCAAGCCGCGGCATGACTTACGGGAGGAACTAATAATCCAATCCCACCCAGGATTTCAAAAAAGCCGCTGATATATACCAGTTCCAGAGGGTAAGGAAGTTGCGACGGCACGAGTTTAACAAATGGTGCTGGGATGGCAAAGTGCGCTATGCCGACGCCGATGATACACACACACAGAATCACTCGCAACAGTTCTTTGTTCTTTTTGATGTATTCCATCTCACCCTATACAGACTAACGATTAGAATTTGCTGACAAATTTTGTCGCTTCTTCAGTTTATTCAGTTTGATGTTACTTTGTTTTCAGCCAACAGTTGGAAAAATAGACTGGCGTTAGCATAGCGATCGCGTCACCGAATCGCTCAAAATAAGTAACTACATTAAAACTATTTATCTGAGGGCGATCGCATGATGGAATATAGTCGGCGCAAATTTCTCCTGTATGGTTCAGCTACCTTGGGTACCAGTCTATTGCTGAAGGCTTGCAATAGCAGTCCTACCCCGACAGAAACAGCAGCTAGTGGGGATACTTCTGCTAAAACGGGTAAGGATTTCAAAGTTGCTATCGTTTTGCCAGGGATTATCACAGATAAAGCTTGGAACCAGGCTGGCTATGAAGGCGTGACAACTGCTAAAGAAAAGCTGGGAGTTGAAATTGCTCACGTTGAGAAGGTGGAACAAGCGGATCAGGCAGAAGCTTTGTCAGACTTTGCGCGTCGTGGCTACAACTTAGTGTATGCCCACGGGGGACAATTTGATGCAGCAATTGAGCAGGTAGCAGCGCAATTTCCGAAGACGTTCTTTGTCGGTGTCAATGGTACGGTGAAAGGCGATAACATGGCGTCTTTGCGAATCGATCATTTGCAAACCAGTTATCTGTGCGGCATCATAGGTGCCTTGATGACAAAATCAAATAAAATGGCTTATCTAGCGGCTCAATCTTTTCAAGCAACTGATGAAGAATTGCGGGGATTAGAGTTAGGCGCGAAGTCTGTTAAACCAGATATTAAAATCGCTGCCAGTTATACGGGCGATTGGAATGATGCGGCTAAGGCGAAGGAAGCGACGCAAGCGTTGATTTCTTCAGGCGTTGATGTGATTTATCAGTGGCTGGATAATGCTTCTCCTGCGGTGCTGCAAACCGCCGCTGAGAAGGGAGTTTTTGCTTTCGGCAATACCACAGATCAACTGGATGTTGCGCCAAAGGCAGTATTAACCAGTGCGGTGAAGCGAATTGACTTAGCGATCGCATACTTAGCCGATCTTGCTGTGAAAGGCAATCTAAAAGGTGAGATTTATACAATTGGTTTGGAAAATCCTGAGATTCTCTATCTTGGTAAATTTGGGGCAATGGTGCCAAAAAATGTAGAGGAAAAAGCACTTAATACGAAGCAGGCAATATTAGCTAAGAAAGTTACATTTGAGGCGTGTAAAGAGGGGGGAAAGGATACTCGGTGTGTGAAGCAAGCTTAATTCAGTTGATATCTCTTCGCTTATCACCCGTCGGGGAATCAATTCCCCGGCGGTATATTGGCTAAGCCAATTAGCAAAAAATATTAAAAATGACTTATTTACGTCTTGAAGGTATTACCAAACGCTTTGGCACCTTTATCGCTAATAACAACATAAATTTGAGCGTTAGTTGCGGATCTATTCATGCTCTGCTGGGCGAAAACGGAGCTGGTAAAACTACTTTGATGAATATCCTTTGCGGACTTTATCAGCCAGATTCCGGTCAAATCTACTTGCAAGATAATCTAGTGCAAATTGCTTCAGCAAGTGACGCGATCGCGCATGGAATTGGCATGATTCACCAGCATTTTATGTTGGTGCCGCAACTGTCAGTAACCGAAAATATTATTCTTGGAACTAGCTTCGATTTGCGGCTAGATATAAAAGAGAAAGCGCAGGCGAGCGCGCAACTCGCTCAGTCTTATGGTTTAGATGTAAATCCATTTGCAAAAGTCGGAGATTTACCTGTAGGAGTTCAGCAACGGGTAGAGATTCTCAAGGCACTTTACCGCAACGCAAAGTTGCTGATATTGGATGAACCAACAGCGGTGCTGACGCCGCCAGAGGTAAAGATTTTAGCGTCTATCTTGCGCCAACTTGCTAAAGATGGACATACGATTATTTTTATCAGTCACAAGCTAGAAGAGGTGATGAATCTTTGCGATACTGTCACCGTATTACGCCGAGGTGCAGTGGTGACGACAACTAAAACCGCAGATACGAACACTCAAGAATTAGCACGTTTGATGGTAGGGAGAGAAATCTTACTTCATCTAAATAAATCTGCTCGTTCTTCTAGTGAAGTAGTGCTAGAAGTACAAAAGTTGCAGGTTGAGGATGAGCGGAATTTGCCGGTTGTGAAAGATATATCCTTTCAACTCCACGCAGGCGAAATACTAGGCGTTGCGGGGGTTGATGGCAATGGACAGCGAGAGTTAGCAGATGCGATTGCGGGTTTGCGTACTATTACTTCGGGAACCATCCGGAGATCCCCCTCTAACTCCCCCTTAAAAAGGGGGAGGACAGGAAGAATTACAGCTTATATTCCAGAGGATAGGCAGAAAATGGGTTTGGTGATGGGGTTTAGTATTGCCAGAAATCTCATTCTCAAAGCTTTTATGTTTCTGCCATTTTGCCGCCGTTGGTTCCTCCAGTATGAGGTAATTAATCATCATGCGACTGAGGCGATGGAAAACTTTGATATTCGCGCTGAAAATCCATCGATTAAAGTTAGCCAATTGTCCGGCGGCAATCAACAAAAAGTGGTGTTAGCACGAGAACTTTCTGGCAACCCAGCTTTAATTGTGGCAATGCAACCGACACGCGGTTTAGATGTCGGTGCGACAGAATATGTACAGCAGCGCTTATTAGCTGAACGAGAACGAGGTGCGGCAATTTTATATGTTTCGACAGAATTAGAAGAGATTATGGCAATGAGCGATCGCATTGCCGTCATGTATGAAGGACAATTCGTGGATATCTTAGATGCTGCCACTGCCACAGTGGAACAAGTTGGTTATTTAATGACTGGTGGTATTTCGGCGGGTGTTGAAGGGTAGCGATCGCTGCTAAGTTCAACTGTTGCCTGACGGCTGAAATCGTAGCTACACAAATAAAGACCGCCTGCGCGATCTAAAATACAAAAATTATTCTCAGCCTGCGTAGGCAGGCTTAGTTTGTATAGCCCCAGACTTCAGTCTGTGGGAGTCTTGGCGAAGTCCCACAGTTATGACAACAAATCGGATTCAACCTGTACTTCTGCCACTATTATCGCCGCTTGTCGCGATCGCATCCGCCCTCATCGTCGGCGCTATCCTCATCTTGCTGGCAAAGGCGAACCCCATCACCGCCTACGGCATTCTCTTTAAAGAATCTCTCGCAGACTACTACGGCTTTGCCAATACCATTGCAAAAACCGCACCGTTGCTGTTAGCGAGTTTGGGGGTGCTGGTGCCGTTGAAGGCGGGTTTATTTAATATTGGCGCTGAAGGGCAAATATACATGGGGGGACTCGGTAGCGCCTTGGTGGGGCTGTCTCTGCATGGATTACCCGCATTAATTCACGTACCGCTGGCGCTGCTGGGGGGATTTTTATTGGGGGGAATTTGGGGATTAATTCCGGGTTATCTGAAAGCAGTGCGCGGTGTAAATGAAGTGATTACCACGCTGCTACTCAATTATGTGGCGCTGAACTTTGTCGGATATCTGGTGAATAATCCTTTGAAGGCACCAGGTGCGCCGAGTGCCTTTTCTCCTTTAATCGCAGAATCCGCCCGATTACCGATTATTTTGCCGCAAACTCAAGCTCATGCGGGGATTTTTATCGGATTACTCGCTACAGGAATATTGTGGGTGGTACTGACGCGATCGCCTTTAGGATACCAAATCGAAGCTGTCGGACAAAATCCCACAGCCGCCCGTTACGCCGGGATGTCGGTAGAACGCACTATCATCGCTGTAATGGCATTTGCTGGAGGATTCGCAGGATTAGCGGGTGCGGGTGAAGTCATGGGGCTGAAATATCGACTATTCGACCGTTTTTCACCGGGGTATGGATTTGATGCGATCGCGATCGCACTCCTGAGTCGTGGTAATCTCGCCGGTATCGTCCTTACTTCCCTATTCTTCGGTATCCTCCGCAGCGGCGCAAACGTCATGCAACGCAGCGCCAACGTCCCAGTCACCGTCGTTTACGCCATCCAGGGTTTAACCGTTTTATTCATTGCGATTAGTTTTGCAGTTGAACGTCAAATAAAGCTAAAGAGTTAATTGTTAATTATCTGTAAACTGGCAGCGTGAAGTGAAAAATACTGCCCTTATCGAGATTTGAGTCTACCCAAATCTGCCCATAATGCGCCCGAATAATCCGCTGGCATAAGCCAAGACCAATCCCATACCCGTCTCTTTCTTGGTCTCGCTCTAGGCGATAGCGATCTTCAAAGATGCGCTCTTGATTCTCCGCAGGGATACCAAAACCCGTGTCGCCAACGCTCACCTGAATTTTCTGAGTCGTGCGGTGCAGCATTGCAACTTGAATCTTGCCACCTTCCGGCGTGTACTTAATCGCGTTATCCAGAAGGTTGACTATCACTTGGCGCACCCGTTCTTCATCCGCATAGACATAGGGCAAATCCTGGGGAATATCGGTTTCCAAAGATTGAGATTTCCCCTGACACCGAGCTTTCAGTGAATTAATGACCTCATGACAAAGTGCCCCCAAGTCCAACTTATGCGGTTGAATATGCAATTGGGCACTCGTACCCCTGGCGGCTTGCAGAATATCTGCGATCATCCGATCCATCACGCGGATTTGGGTACGAGCCTGCTTGCTTAACTGCTCGGTCAGTGCTGGTGTTAGCTTGGCGTGTCTGTTGCTATTGTTTGAATTTAAGCTTAATTCCAAGGTTTCCATTGCTAGAGAGGCGGCTGTGAGGGGACTCCGCAGGTCGTGAGCTAACATAGCGAGTACCCGGTCTTTGAACTGTAGCTGCTCTAGCAGTTCTTCTTTTTCTTTCTTGAGGCGAAAAATTTCGTCAGACAGTTGAATCAGTTCTGCGGAATGAGCAACAGACCGAATCGCTGAGGTTTCTGCGGTGGTCGGTGAATCTGTCTCCCGGTCCTGTGCTAAAGTCTCCTGATATTCTTCGGCACACAGCTGCCAGCGAGGCCAACAATTCTTCAATTGAGCGATCAAATTACTCCCAGCTAGCGTCTGTCGGGGTTCCGGATGAATCTTGATCAAAGCTGGGGTTGCCACCAGTTTAAAGTGTTCGGCTAAATACGGCTGCTCTCCGACCTCGACCATCTGAAGTTCAAAAGGAACCTCGGTCTTTAAGCTCTCCAGATACGTTTGGATTTGCTGGATCTGTTTACGCGAACTCGGACGCTCATCGACAAACAGCAGTAGCTGTAGCGATGCTTCAGAATGGGTAGGTTTTTCAAGAGCTGCCTTTATGTAATCTGGTTTCAGCACTGGGAACCAACCGATGACACTTTAATTCTTAGGGGTATTGACTGAGAGTGGACGAGAAGCGAAGATCCGCTTTCAATTTAATATCTATTTAACATTTATAAACGATTGTGAGTGATGTTGTTGAAATTACACAAGCAGCCAGCGTTACGGATGGTGATGGGTGCAGCGATCGCATTTTTTTTGTTTGCTCTCTTTTTGACCCTGCATCGGCACTTCACCTTTTATTCCTCCTACGATCAAGGCATCTTTAACCAAGTTTTCTGGAACGGCATTCACGGTCGCTTCTTTCAGAGTTCCCTTTCTTCGCAGCTTTCTACCAACGTCGTCCACAATGGCGAAGTCCCAGAAGTTTTTTATCACCGCTTAGGGCAACATTTCACCCCAGCCCTTTTGCTGTGGCTACCCTTGTATGCCCTGTTTCCTTCACCCGCAACGCTCACTGTTTTGCAAGTTACGCTCGTAACCGCTGCCGGTTTGGTTCTATACGTCCTTGCTCGACAGCATCTGGAACCGGGGATTTCTGCCCTAATTACTATCAGCTTTTATGGCGCTAACGCCGTTCTTGGCCCTACCTTAGCTAATTTCCACGATATTTGCCAAATTCCCCTCTTTACCTTTGGATTGCTCCTGGCAATGGAAAAGCGCTGGTGGTGGCTATTTTGGGTGCTGGCGGTTTTGATTCTGGCGGTTCGGGAAGATTCGGGTGTGAGCCTGTTTAGTATCGGGTTTTACATGGTTCTGAGCAAACGCTATCCCAAGGCGGGTCTTGCCGTCTGTACTCTCAGCTTTGCTTACATGATTGTCCTCACCAATCTGATCATGCCGCTGTTCTCCGAGGATATTTCTCAGCGGTTTATGATGGAGCGGTTTGGGCAATATGCGGATGGCGAAGAAGCTTCTACGCTGGAAATTATCTGGGGAATGGTAAGTAACCCCTGGCGGCTCATCGTCGAGCTGTTTTCACCCTTCTTTGGCACGATTAAGTATTTATTAGGTCAATGGTTGCCCCTAGCTTTTGTACCAGCAATTTCTCCTGCTTCTTGGATGGTTGCGGGATTTCCCCTCTTGAAACTTTTATTAGGGAAGGGACAGTCGGTTCTCGCCATTAATATTCGCTATGCGATGACAATCGTGCCGGGGCTATTTTACGGGGCGATTCTCTGGTGGGCAGGGCAAAGCGACTTTAGAATTTGGATAAGAGATTTTAAAGGGGGGCGAAAAGCTCAGACATCAGAGAGGGATGAGGCTGAGAGGGATGAGGCTGAGGTTGCAGATAATTATCCCAAATCGGTTTCGCCGTCGTTTCGGCGTTTTTGGATCGTCTGTCTCTGCCTTTCAATATTTTTTACGTTCACTTCAAACCCTAATCGGACTTTTTACTTCCTGATCCCAGAGTCGATTCAGCCTTTGGTTTATATTCCCGTGACGCGGCAGTGGGAACACGTCAGCCAAGTTCGCCCTTTATTGGCTCAGATTCCGCCTGACGCTAGTGTAGCGACTACCACCTATCTTGTACCCCATCTTTCGGGTCGCCGCGAAATCATCCGCTTTCCTTCTTTGCAACTCCGCAATGATGCTGGTGAAGTGGTCAATGTGGATTACATTATTGCTGATTTGTGGCAAGCACAGCAGTATCAAGCTGCTTTCAACGAAGAACGGGGATTATTGCAACAGAGTGTTCCCGCGATCGATCGGCTATCTGGTAGTGGGGAGTATGGCATCATTGACTTCAAAGATGGCGTTATTTTGATGCAAAAAGGAGTTGCCTCGAACGAGCAAGCGATCGCGGCTTGGCAGGCATTTCGCCAACAGATTTCTCTAACTTAAATTCGTCTTTTGTCCCATCTAGCGGCAGACTATGCGATCGCACGTACCGAGCAATTCCATATCAACCCGGCAACATCCGCATTCCCACGGAAGTCAGAGATGTTCCCAAATGGCAATATAGATGGCAAATAATGCCTTCTTTTTCACTATTAAACCAATGGGTAAGAGCATCGTTCTGGGGTGCTTAATTAATCTGAGAATTATTGTGGAAAAACCGGATAGGCAATTGAAGTGTCTTTTAGAGTTTATTTAGGGACAAATTTTGTTATTGAAATTTCTATTTGCCGTACATCAAAAGCTAGCGTTAGGCTGAAAGCGATTGAGGTATAGAGCCAGAAAAGGGATAAATTCTAGGCTTCACATTTCATAATTTATTCTTTTCTTACTTCTTATTGTATTAACTGTTTATCCCTCAAATAAAAGCAACAATAGAAATAGATTGAGTGTTTATGTTTGCTCAGGGTTAAAAGATTATTTAAATCTATCACACCCTCATTGTCCCAACTAGGAGACTATAATTTTTAGAACTATGTCGATCTGTAGCGATTTGTAACTGAATTGAGGGGATTGGGGGAAATGAAGATTCTAGTCCTGACTTGGGAATTTCCGCCGCGCATTGTCGGAGGAATTGCCCGCCATGTAGGGGAGTTATATCCAGAACTGATTAAACTAGGGCATGAAGTCCACTTGCTAACAGTGGAGTTTGGTCACGCGCCGCTGTACGAGGTGGTAGATGGCGTCCACGTGCATCGGGTGCCAGTGGGCTACGGTTATGACTTCTTTCACTGGGTCGTGAATTTGAACCAGAGCATGGGGATTCACGGCGGGAAGCTGATGATGGAAGATGGCCCGTTTGATTTGATCCATGCCCACGATTGGCTGGTGGGAGATGCCGCGATCGCTCTCAAGCACAATTTTAAAGTGCCGCTGATTACTACGATTCACGCCACAGAATTTGGTCGTTACAACGGCATCTACAACGACGACCACCGCTACATTAGCGGCAAAGAAAAACTTCTCGCCTATAACTCTTGGCGGATTATTGTTTGTACCAACTATATGCGCCAAGAAGGAGAACGAGCGCTAGAAACTCCTTGGGACAAAATGGATGTAATTTACAACGGCATCCGACCGGAAAAGAAACCGCGTTGGCACGAGTTTGATGCGTTGAACTTCCGTCGCCAGTTTGCCGACGATCGGGAGAAAATTGTCTACTATGTGGGTCGAATGTCCCACGAAAAGGGCGTTTCCGTGTTGTTGAATGCTGCCCCTAAAGTCCTTTGGGAAATGGGGGGCAATGTCAAATTTGTGATTATTGGCGGCGGCAATACTGACCCCTTGAAGCAGCAAGCTTGGAATTTAGGCATTTGGGACGACTGCTATTTCACCGGCTTTATGTCAGATGCCGACCTAGATAAATTCCAAACGGTTGCCGACTGCGCCGTATTTCCCAGCCTCTACGAACCTTTTGGCATTGTTGCCCTAGAAAGCTTTGCCGCCCGCGTGCCCGTTGTGGTATCGGACACGGGGGGTTTACCGGAAGTCGTGCAACACACGAAGACTGGGGTTGTTACCCAGACGAACAACTGGGATTCTCTCGCCTGGGGCATTTTAGAAGTGCTAAAAAATCCAGGTTACGCCCAGTGGCTAGTTGACAACGCTTATGAAGATTTAGAGCGTCGGTTCAGTTGGTCGAAGATAGCGAAACAAACTGAAGCAGTTTATCAAAGAGTAGTGCAAGAGCGATCGCACACTCACTGGGCTTAATCATCATTGGACTTAATCAAAAGTTGAAGGTTTGTTCTTCGTTCCCAAACTTAGCCAGAGAACCAGAATTTGGATACTCTGGATCGCAACTATCGCTAAAATTCAACAATTCCAGCCATCCGAAGCTGACCGGCTTGATTTGCCTGCCAGACTTTCCCGCTGGTTCCATCCAGGCAAATCAGCCAACCTTCATCGTAAACTCAGGTATCGATACAGACAGATGGCGTAACCGAGATTGACTGGCACGCTACTTCTTTGGCTGGTGTGTCCGCCAGCAACCATCGTTTTGCCAAACGTTCCCAAGAACAACATAAACTCAGGTTGTTCGGATAGCGGTAGGGGAATGTCGCCAATGGCAGGAATCCCGATTCGGCAATCAATCCTTCAGAAGCAGCTGACGTCGGTGAGCGTGCAACATCTGAAACTCCCGCCCCGTCACTTGCTCCAACATCAAGACGATATGCTCTGGTCTTAGTACAGTTCCATCATTTTGACAACTGCCCAAATAACGCAGAACAACGCCTTCTGCCGCTTTTTCTTGGCAAGCTAATGGGATATTACCCTTCGCTCCGCTGGCGCTTCTTTGAGGCTCATTAACCTCCAATTCAAACAAGCGATCGCGCAGATTTATCTGTTTCTTCTTCCCAGACTTCGTCGTTTGCTCAATTAAAATGCTCTCAGTGGCTTTAATCGCCTCTACCCAGCTTTGCCACTCCTCTGGTGACGCAGACTTAACCGCTGCCACCGCAATCAAATACTCGGCTTTTTCCAACAACTGAGTCGCGGAAGGAGCCTTCAAATCAACATCTGCCACCCGATAAACCGGGATATCAGACGGCAACTGGGCAGCTAACTTCTCCTGGAATGTCGCCACATCCATCGCCTGGGTTAGCTCAAAGTCCACAATTTCACCTTCACTGGTTGATCCCAATGACAGCGCACTCGCTGGAGAAATGCGGGGACTGGGATGAAACCCGCCCGTAAAAGCAACTGGCAATGCCGCCCGACGCACAGCACGGTCAAACAGGCGCACCAAATCTAGATGACTCACCAGCGCCATATCGCCCAGCTTACCCAACCAAACCCGCAACCGCTGCACCCTATCTGTATTCGGCGTGAAGTGTCCGGCAAATTCTGGAATCGGCAGCGGCTTGATAACAATATTGTGCCCAAAGTCAGACCCGCAAATGCCACAGTGAGAACAGCCTTCAAACGAGCAATCCGGCACTATCGCAGCTTCTAAAGCCCGTTTCAGGTCAGCGATTAGCCAGTTCTTATCAATTCCCGTATCGATATGATCCCAAGGCAACGGCGCATCGAATTGGGGATTGGGAATTGCGGATTGGGAATCGTCAATGGGTAGCGGTTGATTCCGATTCTCCACCCAGTTCCATTCGCCATTTTCAACAAGGCGGTATTTCCAGGTTAAGCCTGATTCTGCGATCGCGTCTCCCCAAGCCGTAAAAGCCCGCTCCACACTATCAAACCAGGCATCCATCCCCGCACCCAGTTCCCAAGCACGACGCAGCACTGATGCCAGACGCCTATCGCCCCGTCCAATAAAATCTTCCATCGCCGAAAGTCGCACATCGGTGAAGTTTACCTTCACCCCCCTCATCCCGCGAAACTCGTCGCGGAGAAGTTTCTGCTTCTGTTGAAACTCAGTTGTAGACACAGAGTGCCACTGGAAAGGCGTGTGAGGCTTCGGCGTAAAGTTAGAAATCGTCAGGTTGAAATGCAGACGCTTTCTGCCTTCAGTTCGACATTCTTGGTGTAGCCAACGGATAGTTTCGGCAATGCCGACCACATCTACATCCGTCTCTCCAGGCAGACCAATCATAAAATACAGCTTAATTTTTTCCCAGCCCTGCTCGTAGGCGGTTTTCACCCCTCGCAGCAATTCTGCGTTCGTCAACCCCTTGTTGATAATGTCCCGCATCCGCTGGGTTCCCGCTTCCGGCGCGAAAGTCAGCCCACTTTGTCGCGTCCCGCCCAGAATATTCGCGATATCTTCATCAAATCGGTCTACCCGTTGACTGGGTAAAGAGAGAGAAATATTTTCATCTTTGAGGCGATTTTTGATTTCCATCCCCACCGCCGGTAGAGATAGATAATCCGAACAACTCAAGGAGAGTAGGGAAAACTCGTTATATCCCGTCGCCCGCATTCCCTTTTCAATTGCCTCTACGACTTCCTGCGGTTCCACATCCCGCGCCGGACGAGTCAGCATTCCAGGCTGGCAGAAACGACAACCGCGAGTACAGCCACGCCGCACTTCAATGGTCAGTCGGTCGTGGACTGTCTCTACATAAGGCACTAGCCCGATGGAATAAGCTGGCAGGGGGGCAGCAACTCGCCGTAAAATCCGCTGGGGTACATCCGGGCGATTGGGATGGACTGAGCCATCTTCTGCCATGTCGTAGAACTGCGGCACATATACGCCTGGTACTTGTGCCAAATTCAGCAATAGTTGTTCTCGACTGAGGTGAGCTTTTTTGGCTTTTTCCACTACCCAGCCAATCTCTGGTAGCACTTCCTCGCCATCTCCCAGAGCCAAGAAATCGAAAAAGTCTGCGTAAGGTTCGGGATTCGAGGTTGCGGTCTGTCCCCCAGCAAAAATCAGGGGATAATTCCAGAGAAAATCTTCACTTTCCCCTGCGTCTGTGCTGGTGAGCCTTTCTCGCCACGTCAGAGGAATCCCGGCCAAATCAAGCATTTCCAGGATATTGGTGGCTCCTAGCTCGTAGCTGAGACTAAAGCCCAAAATGTCAAAATCTGTAAGACTTCGCCGCGATTCCACGGCAAATAGGGGCGTCTGTGTTTCTCGGAGTTTCGCCGCTAAATCTGGGGCTGGTAGATATGCGCGATCGCACAGCTGCCCCAATTGAGCATTCAATATGTTGTAGAGAATAATATGCCCAAGATTCGATGCACCCACTTCATAGATTTCTGGGTAGGTCAGAACCCACCGTACTGCCGCCGCTTCCCAAGGTTTGTGGACGGCTCCTAGCTCGTTTCCCAAATAACGAGCTGGTTTCTGTATCTCTGCTGTAAGTAGTTTCTCGACTGCGATTGCCACTGCAAAACGCTCCCTGCTTCCAGTGCCTCAGATTCAACCCTAGCACCAATTCAGGATTAGCACTCAGCAACAGCGCTCAACCTCTCAGTTTTTCCTTTAGAAGTATTTCCTTGTTCCTATACTCCAATGTTTGCTTCCAAGGCGGCAGGACTTTCTAAAATTTCAAAGACTCCGTCAAGTTGAGCCAGTTCAAAAATCATCCGAATGGAGGGCGACACTGAAGAGAGGCTAAACCGCCGTCCTAGACTGTGTGCTAAACGGTGAGCCGAAACAAACGCCATCAAGCCAGCACTATCGAGGAACTCTACTTGCGCCATATCAACTAGCACAATGGATTGCTCGGGTGAAGAAACAGCTGCTGTCAGTTGACCTTGGAACTCAACCGCATTCGATGCATTGATATGACCTTGGGGGCGAATAACTGCAACGTTGGGGCGAACTAGCGTATTTTGCATGACAATATCCTGTTTCAACTCTAAACAAAAATTTGTGTAATAGCTTCGACAATAAACGGTAAATATGATATTGCCTACCCCCTTTTAGGTAATTTGCTAAATCTTCATTAGTTACCTCCTTTTATATAAAGTTTTCAATAAGATTGCCTGAGAACGTGTTCTCTAATACGGACTTTCTAGAAGTTCTATATTAAGAAAATCCTTCTATTCATCTTTTACAATCGCTGCATCTAACCAAAGACAGATGTATTCTTTGTATAATCCTATGCGAAGCGCATTTCTGCAAGGCAGGGGCTTAGGTCTTCAAACAGACATCTGCGGCTATTCTTCACAAGATTAAAACTCATCAACGATAATATTATTGCTATAAAGCATCAACTCCGAAGCTTCATGGAGTTGTCGGAAATTATTTAAAAAATCAGCTGCAATTGGGGCGAAACTCACAGTGATTTAGATCACTTTACAGTCTAGTTTTAGATCACTGGTTCATCTATATATTCAAACGATAATTTTTAAATGCGGAGTTCTATCGGTTTTTATGAGAACTACATACGCGATTCGTCAACTGGTAGAAAAAGCTCTCTATATTAAGAAATTAACTCCAGATATAGAGAACGAAATAAATTATGAATTGACCAGAATGGGTCACATTTCTGACGTTGATTATGAGGCACTGGAATTACTCATGTCAGAGATGGATGCCGGTCGAATTCAACTGGTACCAAGTGCATAAAAGACATTAAAAATTCAAGGTAGATTTAGTCGATGGCACGAGACAATATTTGTGCCGTCGGAATCTTTCTAAATCAATCTTCTCATCCGTTTGACTCACCTGGCGGTCAACTGTCTAATTGTTTCCACTTGCTCTTTTTTTCAGTTGTTAAATCGTCGTGCAGTTTGCCAAACGTTTAGAAAAGACCCCGTCCTACCTATTTGCCAAGATTAATCGCAACCAGCATGAAACGGTCACCAAAGGGGTGAACATCATCAACATTGGAGTTGGCGATCCAGACCGTCCGACGCCAGCGCATATTGTCCAGGCGATGCATGAGGCGATTAACGAGCTTTCGACTCATAATTATCCCCCCGATTGGAGAACTAAAGAATACCGCAAAGCTGCTGCGGATTGGATGGAACGCCGCTTTGGTGTCGCTGGCTTAAATATAGAATTTCAAAGTTTATCTAAGTCTTACAAGATGACCGTCGGGCGGGTTGGTTTTGTTGTGGGGAATCCTACCGAAATTAAGGGGCTGGGACAAGTTAACACCAATGTAGATTCTGGCATCTTTAAGGCAATTAACGAGCAGCGATCGCTGCCTATGAAACCTCAGAAGAAGAACGCCAAGCGGTGATGTCAGTTTACCAAAACCGTCGTAATATCATCGTCGAAGGATTGCAATCTTTAGGATGGCCTATTGAGCCTCCCAAAGCAATCCTCTATATTTGGGTACCCGTCCCCAAAGGTTATACTTCAACGGAATTTGTCACCCTGTTACTGGAGAAATGCGGTCCGATCGTGCCCCCTGGAAACGGGTCTGGTGCTGCTGGGGAAAGCTTTTTTCGGATTGCTCTCACCGTGGCAGATGAACGGATGCACGAAGCGATTCAACGCATCAGAGATGCTGAAATTCGCTACGAAGCCTGAAAATCACTCTGATTGGCTTGCCAAACTTGGCGGACAAACCAACTGAGTTGCCGATGGGCCTCAGAGGCGTCCGCTGTCGCATCTGGGGCGTCCAGTTGCATTAACAGGGGAATCACCTCGGTATCCAGTGCTGGTCGAAACAACGTTACAGGCCATACTAAATCGGCACCCTGACGCAAATCGTACAGCGTTGGTAACACGTTGGCATTATCGTCTGAAACGATAGTAAGCATCAAAGGACGCACCCAGCATATCTGCCGTGAATCGACAACTTGTATCACGTCAGCGTACAGACGAGTATTTTCATGGTCTAAACAAACAATCTGACAAGGCTGAAAGTTAGGGGCGGAACCGCTTGAGGCTTGCTTCACAATCAAGAATGGCTAGTGCGAGTTGCTTCTTTATTGTACGAAGTTGGTTGGGTGGTCTCAGAAGCACCGGCGATTATAAATCGCGGCTATACAAACGAAACCCGCCGTCGCGGGTTAAGAGGGCGATCGCTTTGACTTTAGTTCGGTTGATTTACCTCTGAAGGTGATGAGAAAGCCGAACCGTTATACAAGCAAGCATTGGAAATGCGGAAACGCCTGGATGGAGAGAAGCATCCTGATGTAGCTAAAACCCTCAACCACCTAGCTTAGCTCTGCGAATTTCAAGAGCGATATGATGAGGCTGACACCTTTTACAACCAATCCTTAGAGATTTTTGAGGGATGCTTAGGGACAGAGCATCCAAGAACTATTAAGGTGAGTGAAAAGCTGGAACGTTGCCACGCCCAAGCAGATGAGCGATCGCTTCAAAATCCCATAGAAACAACTGAGGATTAAATCAGCCGTTATGGAAGAACTATTAGACCTGAAAGAATTACTGCTAAAGGGTGACATCCAAGGATCGTTAGCGATTGTAGAAGAAGCCTACTTGAATGCTATTGATGAGGCTTCCCTAGAGGTAGAAGAAGGACGTTATGAGCCAGAAGAATTAGAACAACTCATTAATAAAAAAGAGATTCTAAATCGTGCCTTGGCTTTAATCTTACCGCCAGCGTAAAGTCGTCTGGAAGTCAGAATGATACTAAAAATTTTATAAAAAAGATTGAGTGCGATCGCCCTCTTCCCTCTTCTCTTTGCGTCCTTTGCGTCTTTGCGGTTCATAAATCGAATTAGAAATTTCTAAGCCTGCCGCAGAGCATCGATAATTTGGACATTCGCTTTGGGAAAGGGAAACTGATCGATTTCGTCCAGTGTCACCCAGCGGATTTCATCGGATTCGATCGGTTGGGGAATGCCTGTGAGGTGGCGACAGTGATGGACGTTGAGGGTGACGCGGAAGTGGGTATAGGTGTGGTCAATGGTGATGAGATGTTTGCCCACTTCAATTTCAATGCCCAATTCCTCCTGAATTTCTCTTTTAATGCATTCCTCGACGGTTTCACCAGGCTCTAATTTGCCGCCAGGGAATTCCCAAAGACCGCCCAGAAGACCGTTCTGGGGTCTACGATCGATAAGAATTTCTTTCTGCTCGTTCCAGATAACGGCAACGCCAATGTTTTTGTGGGGGATGGGGGAGGAGGTTTCGCGCATGGGTAAAGTTGACTGAATATTCAAATTGTATGCACGACAGTGGGACATCCAGGGACATCTGTTGCAGGCTGGGTTGTGGGGAGTGCAGATAGTGGCTCCCAAATCCATCAGCGCCTGATTAAAATCTCTGGGCTGTTCGGGGTCGAGGAGGCTCTCTGAGAGCTGCCAGAGCGGTTTTGTTGCTTTTGTTGGTGGCATTGGCAATGCTACCAGCCGCGCTAAAACCCGCTTGACGTTGCCATCTAGAATCGCCACGGGTTGATTGAAGGCGGCGCTGAGGATGCCTCCGGCGGTGGTGCGTCCAATCCCGGATAAAGCTAAAACGTCTGATAGGTGGGTGGGAAAAATTCCGTTGTGACGCTGGATAATTTCTTGAGATGCCTTGTGCAGGTTACGGGCGCGGGCATAGTAACCGAGTCCCTGCCAAGCTTTGAGGACTTGCTGCAAGTCAGCGGCGGCGAGGGTTTCAATTGTGGGAAATTGGGCTAACCACCGCTGGTAGTAAGGAATAACTGTTTTTACCTGGGTCTGCTGGAGCATGATTTCCGATACCCAGATGGCGTAGGGGTCGGGGTGGTGACGCCAGGGGAGGTCTCGACCGTTTTGGGAGTACCAGGCTAGAAGCGATCGCCTAAACTCCAAAATAGCAGAACTCGGCAGACTGACTTCCCAGTCTGCCGAGCCGCTTTGTTGCTGCAATTGCAGTACAATCATCGGAACTGGCGCTGATGCCGCTCAACTTGCCTATTCAGCATCAGATACATTGACTTCAGTAGCACCTGTCAAGGCATTTTCAAAGGTCATTCTTTGTTCGGCGTTCCGCAAGAAATAGCCGCTAATCATCGCCGAAGCCAGCATACGCCCTAAGTTTTCACGATTGGTGGTGATCGTTACACCAAAATGTTCTGGTGGTAGGTGCCCCAACAGCCCAACAATATTGCGTTCCATCACCTGAAATACTTCCTGAGACGCGGGTTTGGAAAGCTGAGTAATCGTCTCTGGACTCATGGATTGGACGTATTGCCAAAGCAAGTTGCCGCCTTCCGACTCACCTTCAAAGAACTCTGAGACTCGATTTGACGGGTTGTTCACTTGGTTTCTCCGTACTTTCTAGAGGCAGCTACTCTCAGATCCTTGTACCAGGGTAGATCGCTGCTCAATACTTGTTCTATCGATCGACTCGGAAACGGGTTCCGAGAGGTGTAAATCCTTCTAATACCCTTAATTTAGCAGGCTCCTTCCGGGGTCACAGTGGGCAGAACCGAACTTTAAACGGCGGATTCTTTTACCTTTATTAAGTGCTGAGAAAGTTCATACTCAAAACTTAAAACTGGCTACTCAGTCCTCAGCCCTAACTCCTCAGCCCTGACTCCTAATCCCTGACTCCTCAGTCCTCAGTCCTCAGCCCTCAGTCCTCAGTCCTAACTCCTCAGTCCTCAGTCCTCAGTCCTAACTCCTCAGTCCTGACTCCTCAATTAGCTAGCCGCAATATATTCCCGCATATCGGCTTTGCGCTTGCGAAGCTTGGAGAGGGCTTCCCGTTCGATTTGCCGTACTCGTTCCCGACTGATATTGAGAAGTTCGCCAATTTTTGCCAGCGTCATGGCTTGTCCATCGGCTAAACCAAACCGCAGCGCTAATACCTCGCGTTGTTGAGGCGTTAAGTCTGACATTAGTTTTTCTAAGTCAACTTGGAGGGAAGATTGAGTTGCGAAGTCTTCTGGGGAAGGGCCGGTGTCTTCCAGTAGTTCTACCAGTTCTGTATCCTGATTATCTCCGACACGCAGATCCAAAGAAAGGGGCTGACGCGCCCGCTCTAGGTACTCCCGAACTTGCTTGGGGGTCAATTCTAGTTCGGCGGCGAGTTCGCTGACTGTAGCAGCTCGTCCCAGGTTTTGAGCAAGTTGGCGCTGAGCTTTCTTAATTTTGTTGAGTTTTTCGGTGATGTGAATGGGGAGGCGAATGGTGCGTCCTTTTTCTGCGATCGCGCGAGTAATCGCCTGCCGAATCCACCAATAAGCATAAGTGGAAAATCGGTAGCCTTTGGTGGGATCAAATTTTTCGACGCCCCGTTGCATTCCCATTGTGCCTTCCTGGATCAAGTCCAAGAGGTCTACGTTACGTTTGATGTACTTTTTGGCAACCGAGACGACGAGCCGCAAGTTGGCTTCGACCATCTTGCGCTTGGCGATTTCACCCACTGCGATCGCCTGCTGTAACTCTTTCTCTGACAACCCAGTTGAAGAAGCCCACGCCTCGTCGGTTGGCTCGTGTCCTAACTGCAACAAGAGTGAATTTTTTACTTCCTGCAAGGTGGCTAAGCGCTGTACTTGTTTTCCATAAAGGATTTCCTGCTCGTGAGTAAGCAGGGGAACGCGCCCAATTTCTCGCAAGTAAGCACGGACGGTATCTGTAGAGGTCTGAGCAGTTTTCATAGCGCTGAGTCTTGAATCAGAGCGATAATTTAAAGCGATCGCAATTGTAAACTATTGTAACCTTTCTGAAAGATGCTGTGTCTATCCCAAGAGGGGGGTTCCCGTGCCGTTTCCTTCAACATCAGCTAGTAAAAGGGTACCCACGAATCCATCGGATAATTGCATCTTGAGAAACAAAATGAGAAAAATCTTGCAGATGCTTACTGACACTCAGCGACATTGATAGGTGGGGGTAGGACGATGCTCGCGGCACCTTGGTCTCCAGGAAAAAGTATTACGAAGCGTTAGCAACTCCAATTGAGCAATTGCTCTCATCAGTGAGGGACGCGATCGCGGTATTACATTATTGCACCAGGTCTGAGAGCGAAAAGCCGAAAAATAGGGATTTTCTTAAGCAAAAGGATGACTTTCTGGGCGCAAAGTGCCAGAAAACCTGGTAATCGCAGTTTGAGGAGAATCCGGTCTGTCTATTCCGCTTGGAAAACTTGGGAGAAATGACTGAGATTGATTTTGCAGAGTATATTAAATTGGCAGCTTGCTCAAGAGGCTGCGATCGCCATCGCCTTATACCATTTTGGATTTTAGATTATAGAAGACGAGCTAGCGATAGCGAAGCGCTGACTTGTCAGTTCGCGTCTGAAGCCAGCAGCCACTTCCAACAATTGATTGGCGGCGGCCTTTAGGTAAAATCGTATCCGGCTTGCTCTTTGCTCATTATTTCCTAAACCCATGACCCAAACCGTCTGGATTGCAAGACACGCCAACCGCCTCGACTTCGTGAACCCCGACTGGTTCTTAACCGCCGAACGTCCCTACGATCCACCCCTGTCTGAGGACGGCGTGGAACAAGCCAAACAACTCGCGCAGCGCCTGAAGGGAGAAAAGATTGCCCATATTTTTGCCTCGCCCTTCCTGCGAACGGTACAAACGGCGCACCAAGTTGCACAAGTGCTGAATTTACCAATTAAACTTGAGTCTGGCTTAAGCGAATGGTTAAATCCTCACTGGATGCCAGCGATGCCAGAAAGATTGTCAATAGAAGCATTACACGAGCAATTTCCCCAAATTGACCTGAGTTACACTTCTCGCGTAATCGCGAATTATCCCGAAACTGGGGAAGAAGTAATGGAACGCTCTGGGGAAGTCGCAAGACGCCTTGCATCTGAGTTTTCCGAAGATATCTTATTGGTGGGTCACGGTGCATCAGTGCTGGGTGCAACTCTCGGTATCCGGGGGGGTACAGCCGAAACTGAAGTAAACGCCGCGCTGTGTTGTTTGGTTAAGCTGGTGCGCGATGGTGAAGAATGGGTGATGGAACTCAATGGAGATGTTTCTCACTTGAGTCAAACTGAAAAAGTCATCCGGTTTAATTAAGGTCATGGGATTGTTATTAGCAGGGGATATCGGGGGTACTAAGACGATTCTGCGCTTGGTAGAAGCGTCTGATTCTGGGGAATTATTGCAGACTCTGTATGAGGAGATTTTCCCCAGTGGCAATTTTCCCGATTTGGTGCCAATGGTGCGGCAGTTTTTGATGGCGGCGGCTGGACAACTCGGCGAGACACCGAAACCGGAAAAAGCTTGTTTTGCGATCGCGGGTCCTGTTGTCAACAACACCTCTATCCTGACCAATCTATCTTGGTCGCTTGATAGCAAACGGCTGGAGCAACAATTGGGAATCGCTGCGGTTGGTTTAATCAACGATTTCGCCGCAGTTGGCTATGGTGTCTTGGGTTTAACTGAATCAGACTTGTACACTTTGCAAGCTGGCAAGCATCAGGAAGACGCCCCGATTGGCGTGATTGGTGCGGGTACCGGCTTAGGACAAGGGTTTTTAATCCGCTTAGCATCCAACGCCCATAAAGTGTTCCCCTCGGAAGGCGGACACGCTGACTTTGCACCTCGCTCGGAGTTAGAATTTCAGCTGTTGAAATATCTGCTCGATAAGCACAATATTCAGCGAATTTCAGTCGAGCGAGTGGTTTCCGGTCTAGGCATCGTCTCAATTTACCAGTTCCTAAGAGATCGGAAAATTGCTGAGGAATCGTCAGAAATTGGGCAGATGATTAGAAACTGGGAACAAGAGATCGGGCAGAAAGACAAGACGATCGATCCCGCTGCGATTATTGGTAAAGCTGCTTTGGAAAAGCGCGATCGCTTGTGCGAACAAACGATGCAAATCTTTGTGGAAGCTTACGGTGCCGAAGCCGGGAATCTTGCCATCAAACTATTACCTTATGGCGGTCTTTACGTTGCTGGTGGCATCGCCGCCAAAATTCTGCCGTTGATTCAAGAAGGCAGTTTCCTCCATGCCTTTCTGAACAAAGGTCGCGTGAGTCCGTTACTCGAAAGAATGCCGGTGCATATTGTGCTAAATCCGCGAGTGGGACTGATTGGAGCCGCCGTCTGTGCTGCTAGATTGTAGCCAGTGTCAATAATGGGAAACGCTTTCGGATTGCCAAGAGGGGATACTTTGGCGTCTTGACAAAT
Organism: Trichocoleus sp. DQ-A2; assembly: GCF_039961915.1. Lineage (NCBI taxonomy): Bacteria > Bacillati > Cyanobacteriota > Cyanophyceae > Leptolyngbyales > Trichocoleusaceae > Trichocoleus > Trichocoleus sp. DQ-A2. The sequence continues at coordinate 80,478 of NZ_JAMPKD010000024.1, read as the reverse complement.
TTGCTGTACCGAAAGCGTTTAAATTACTTAAAAATCAAATCTAGCCGCTGCTGGGCGTTTTTGAGTGCTTCCTGGGGCGAACTTTTGCCGAGTAAGACAGATTCCAGCGCTCTGCCGACATTTTCGGAAACCCGATTATAACCCGTGAAGATAGGACGCGATCGCCCAAACTTTGCTTGCTCTAAAAACACTTTCACTGCCGGTTGTTCCGCGACAAAGGCTTGATATTTGGCACTTTGCCGCGCCTTCAGATTTACGGGTAGGTAGCCGGTACCGAGTGCCCATTCGGTCTGAAATTCCTCTCCCGCAACATATTCAGCAAACGTCCATGCCGCTTTTTCTCGGTCTGGGGTTGTTTTTAAAATAAACAGATTCTCGCCCCCCGTCGCCGTAGCTTGTTCTTTTTGTGCTGGGATGGGGAAAACGCCAAAATCAACGCCAGTGGCTTTCAGTTGCCCCAGCGTCCAAGGGCCAGTCAGTTGCATTGCGACCTTTCCGGCAAGGAAGTTATCGGTTTCATAGCCTCGTTCTGGTAGAGACAGAATGGTTGAGCCGTCTTCAATTAAATTGCGCCAAAATTGAAGGGCAGCGATCGCGCCTTGATTGTTGGCTAAAGCGATCGCAGAAGCTTCTTGCCCTTGAGCATTTCCCAACTCACCGCCGCCACTCCACATAAATGGCAACCAAAGGAATACTGCAAATTCTCCCTTTCCTAAGGGCAAAAACATCCCGTGTTGGTCGATGCGCTTGTCGCCATTTGTATCGCGGGTTAAAGTACGAGCAACTTGCCGCAATTCGTCCCAAGTTTTGGGCAACTCGGTGATTCCCGCTGCCTTAAACAAACTGGGACGATAAAAAACTCCGACATTATTCGTCCCAAACGGCACTGACCAAGTATGGCCTGCGTACTGCATTGATTCAAACAACGCGGGGTCAATTTCGTCGCGGACGGGGGATTGCGCCAGCCAATTTTCCATAGGCGCGATCGCATCCAATTCTACTAACTGACCCGTCAGCGTTGCGTTAAACCACAACAGATCCGGCGGCGCATTTCCCACTACCGCTGCCAAAATCTTCGGTAACTGCTGATCCGCTTGTCCCACATAAAGGGATTCCACCTGAATCTTCGGATGCGCCTGATTGAACTTGTCCACCAGCGACTGCAACACATCCCGATTCGGCGGCGGATTCACCCCTTGCCACAACGTCAGTCGGATGACATCCGCGGCTTCCGAACGCCCCGACTGTAGCTGACATCCTGCCAATCCTAACAGAACAATGCTTAATAGCAACCCCCGGCTCAAAAAACTCCACAGGTTTTGGAAAAAATTACTAGACCCGTTAAATCCAACTGACATAATTGAATGCCCAATTTTGAACCGAAACAGCTTTAAAATACTCATCATCAGCGACTAAAAGCCATCTTTTTGCTTAAAAACAATTGGTTTTTGCAAATATTTTTTACACTTATAATTTTCTTGCTTAAACTAAAACATCTGCTTGATTGATTTAAAGTAAAGCTTTAGCTATTGGCTACGCAGGGTATAGAAACAAGATTAAGAGGATGTCTGAGAAGTGTCAAAAGTTGATTTTATCCTCCCAGTCCCCCTTAAAAAGAAGGGATAAGTTTCTCAAAGACCCCCAATTTATCGGGAGATTTAGGGGGATCTCTACCGTTTAAGCGTCTCGATTATGACTTTTCAGGCATCCTCCTAAGCGGATAGGCTTGGTATGAAGTACGGTTGATTTTTGTTTATCCTATGTTTGGACGATCGTATAAATAATTTCAGTCTATGGCTGGACATAGTAAGTGGGCAAATATTAAGCGTCAGAAGGCGAGAGTGGATGCAGTGAAGGGCAAAACCTTCACTCAGCTAGCTCGCGCGATTATTGTGGCAGCTCGCAGTGGTATACCAGACCCAGCAGGTAATTTTCAACTCCGCACGGCGATTGATAAGGCGAAGGCGGCTGGGATTCCGAATGAGAATATTGAACGAGCGATCGCAAAAGGTGCGGGGACTTGGGGAGCGGATGGCGCTCAGCTAGAAGAAATTCGCTACGAAGGTTATGGTTCCGGCGGCGTGGCAATTTTGGTGGAAGCGCTCACCGATAATCGCAATCGTACTGCCGCTGATTTGAGAGCGGCTTTTAGCAAAAATGGCGGTAATCTCGGTGAAACCGGCTGCGTCTCGTGGATGTTTGAGCAGAAAGGTGTCTGTATCCTGCAAGGAGTGGTTGACGAAGAGGAGCTATTGGAGACGTCCCTGGAAGGGGGTGCTGAGTCCTACGAACTGACACAGGAGGAGGATACGGAGGGAGCCGACGTGTTTACCTCTGTGGCAAATTTGGAGAACCTAGAGCGAACCTTAAAGGAGAAAGGCTTTAAAGTCACCGAGGTGGAACTGCGCTGGATTCCTAACAATACGGTGGAAGTTGGCGATTCACAGCAGGCGCGATCGCTCCTCAAATTGATTGACACCCTAGAAGGACTCGATGATGTGCAAAACGTTACCGCTAACTTCGAGATGGCGGATGAGCTGATGTCTCTGAGTTTAGTGAATGGCTAATTGATGGGAATTCTGTTTTCCCTGCCTTAAGAGCGATCGCGTGTCTCTACATCCGTCTTCAGGCGCGATCGCTATCTCTGTCTTAAGCGAGGTTAATCTCCGGTCGCCAGCTTATTAAATCTTAATATTGAGGCAAAACGAACTTGTTTCAGCGGCTCAGTTCCCTGAGCTGTCATTAAAGCAAAACAATCGGAGATTCATAAATGACATTTACTACCAACGACACCAGCAAACAAGCCTTACAAAAGTTTCAGGGCTTTGATGTAGATACTCAGCTTGCCATCCTGTGGTTCGGCTACCTTGACATCAAAGACCAACTGACACCAGCAAATGCCACTTCTGCCCAAGAAGAAGCTGCCGCCTTATACCATGCAATCCTGGCAATGCCCAAGGAAGAACAGCTACAGGCGCAACGCGACATCGCTTCACGAGCCGATACTGATATTAGCCGTGCCTATAAAGCTGTAAGTTCTAGCTCTAAGCTGGATGTGTGGCTCCGGTTAGCACAAGGCATGGACAAAGGTGAAATCATTACGGTGCCTTCTGACTATCAACTGCCCGAAGAAACCAACGATTTTGTTGCTCAAATCAAGCAACTGGACTTTGAAGAGCGGATTAATTTCACCCGCAGTGCTGTAATCGAAATGGGTGCTAAGTAGTCTGAAGTTGTGCCCTTTGAGAGTATGAAATCAGTCTTAAACATTGCACCGATTTTCAAAACACCTCTTCTAGAGACCGCTAATAAGAAAGAGGAAGCTTCTTCAGATGCCTAACCTTTAGCAAGCTTCCTCATTATGCATCCCCCACTAATTGTTTTGCAATTAGTGGGGTAATTTTTTATTCTACCAAACTGCATCCAGAGCATCGGTGTGTTGTCCTCTCCCTAACCCAATACTTGTTGGCGTCCAAAAACCGAATCCCCAGCCACCAAGGGCAAGGAAAGAGCCTGGGGATTCGGTTGTTTACTAGACATCGCGCTTCTCAACTTGATTGCTCCATCTGTTCGCGTCACAATAGTAAATATTCTTATTGTTTTGACTAATTTTGTTAACAATGGCGCTGGAACAGACCGTTCAAACAATTTCGTCGCCGCAGACATCGGCAGCCCAGCAAGGCTTTGACTACGACTTAGCAATTGTGGGCGGTGGAATTATTGGGGCAACTCTCGCTTGTGCCTTAAAAGATTCTGGGCTGCGGGTAGCGTTAATTGAGCGATCGCCCCAGTCTGCTGCTGTTGCCATCGGACGCGCTTATGCCATCTCCCTCATGTCGGGGCGCATTTTCGAGGGTATGGGGGTTTGGGATAAAATACTGCCTCAAATCAATGCATTTCAACAAATTCGCTTATCTGACGCCGATTATCCTGGCATCGTACAATTTTCTCCCCAAGATTTAGGGACAGAAAGGCTAGGGTATGGGGCGGAACATCGGGTGCTGCTGACGGCTTTGCAGGATAGCTTGAGAGATTGCCCGAATGTGTCTTGGTTGTGTCCGGCGGAAGTGGTAAGTGCAGACTATCAAGCTGACGCGGTAGAGATCGAAATTGCTGTCAGAGGGGAGATCCCCCACTCTAAAATTCAATCTTCTCAAGCCTCGGAGATCCCCCCCAATCCCCCCTCAAACAGCGGGGGCGATCAGGGGAAGCAAACATCCAAAATCAGAACGCGCTTGCTGGTAGCGGCGGATGGGGCGCGATCGCCCATCCGCGAAGCCGCTGGTATCCGCACTCAAGGATGGCATTACTGGCAATCCTGTGTGGTGGCAACGATTAAACCGGAAAAACCCCACCAGAATATCGCCTACGAACGCTTTTGGCCGAGTGGCCCGATGGGGGTTCTACCGCTACCGGGGAACCGCTGTCAGGTTGTTTGGACTGCCCCGCATACAGAAGCGAAAGCTTTGAAGGAAATTGACGAAAAAGAGTTTTTGGCGGAACTGGAACGACGCACTGCTGGACTGTTGGGGCGTCTAGAACTAGAAGGCGATCGCTATGTTTTCCCGGTGCAATTGATGCAAAGCGATCGCTACACGCTTCCCCGACTCGCCCTGATTGGCGATGCTGCCCATTGTTGCCATCCGGTAGCGGGACAAGGCATGAATTTGGGGATTCGGGATGCAGCAGCGATCGCTCAAGTTTTAAAATCTGCCCATAATTTAGGGGAAGATATCGGGGATATACAGGTACTTAAACGTTACGAACACTGGCGTAAACAAGAAAACCTGACCATTTTAGGTTTTACCGATTTCCTCGATCGGATGTTTTCTAATAATTGGTTGCCAGTCGTGGCAATTCGCCGCTTGGGTTTATGGATGCTGCGGCGAATTCGTCCCGTTAAGACCTTTGCTTTGCAGCTAATGACAGGGCTTAGAGGGCGTCATCCGGAACTGGCTTCTCGGTAAAAATGACCTCTGGTTGAAAAGGACGTACCTCGGCTTGATTGCCATTCGAGATTCCAGTGGTCAAATTCTTTGCTGCTTGAATGATATCGGACGGCATCATAATCACTGTCGTCGTATTATTTTCTGCCCCAATTTCTGTCAGCATTTGTAGACGTCGCAGCTCCAATACAGCGGGGTTCTTCATAATCATTTGCGAAGCTTCTGCTAGCTTAATTGAAGCTTCCTGTTCCGCCGCCGCTTTAATGAGCCTGGCTCGTTTTTCTCGAATAGCTTCCGCTTCTTTTGCCATTGCCCGTTGCATCGCTAGGGGAATTTCCACGTCTTTCATTTCCACCCGTTCAATCACAATCCCCCAAGGTTCTGTGATTTCATCGACTATTTCTTGGACTTTGGTGTTAATCTTATCGCGGCTTTGTAAGACATCATCCAGGATATTTTGACCTACCACATTCCGTAAAGTCGTCAAAGCGATTTGGTAAACCGCCATATTGTAATCTTCAACCCGATTGATCGCCTTTGACGGGTCAAGAATTCGGTAATAAAGAACAGCATTCACTTTAATCGTCACGCTGTCCGCCGTAACAGTTTCTTGGGGTTCAATATTCACCGTTTTGGTACGGACATCGATCTGCATTTTTTGATCGATCCAGGGAATAATCCAATACATCCCCGGCCCCATAACGCCCTTTGTTCGACCCAGTCGAAAGATGACGCCGCGTTCGTATTCTCGATCTAGTTTAAGTCCAGAAGCTGCTAGAACGAAAAAGAAAACTAAAAGTGTGCCTAGAGTGGTGCCCATATTTGGCAAAAGGAAATCGTTACTAAGCCCATTCTAGACTCGCTGACAGAGTTATAGCAGGATACTGATTACCAGCCGGATCTGGCAAACCAAAGCAGCAGTATGGATGCCACGCACAAAGTAATAAATTGCAAAACAATTATTTGAACTAACCACCGAATTGTTAAGATAATTTTCATAGCCTTCCCCTCACTTATAACTGGCTGAAAAATCGCGGATGTCTTCAATATTAGCGATTGATTAATGGAGATTTGTGATGAAAGGGTTGCCCAAATGTGACAACGTTTGTCCAGGTTTGTGATGAGTGTCACTTCCGCCTCGTCTCAGACGCTGAATTTGGCTGTGTCGAAAACTGGAATAACCAAAAACAGAATCATTGTGGCATACCGTTTCATGCGAACAGCCCTTCCGTACACTATCGCTGAATCATAACCATACTCTTTTTTAACACGATGCTGGAGGTTTCCCCTAACCCCCCAATCATCTCGGATTTATGAGGAATTCTAAGTATAATAAAGCCCGATGAACCGGATTCATCTTGCCTGATGGCAGCCAAAGTATTACCAATTCGTCAACTTTCTTAGTATAGATTGCGAGTTTTTCGAGAGAATTCCATACTTTTTTAAGGAATAGACTCACTGTACAGATTTATGCAATTAACATTCGCGATGAGAAAGCCTCCAGTCCGCCGCCACCGCTGGTTTGAAAGATTGATGGCAATCATTGCCACGATCAACTTTGTTTTAGTGTTGTTTGACCTCAGTTATATACCCTGGCGTGATTTCTACCTTCGGGAAATCCCCAGTCTGATTCAGGTGTACGATCCAATTAAAGGAATTGAACCGCATCGAGAAACACAGGCTTATCTCAATCGGGTGAACGAACTGGAACAGCAAGTGATGCAGACTGGGCTAGAGTCAGCAGAGGTAGAAAGCTTGCTACAGGACTTGCGTAGCCGCAGTAATGAAATGATTGAGGATAATCCATTTGCGCTGGCGAAGAAAAGCGGTGCTTTAGAAAAAATTAAGAATCAAGTGCGCGATCGCGTGGGTAAGGAATCTGCACATCAAGCCTTTAATGAATTTTGGAGTCAAGCTTATCTTTCCCAAGCCGGTTGGCAGCAAGAACTCAACTTCTTTAATACAGAAACTCGCCCCCTGATTCAGACTAACTACTATCGCAGTTTGGGAATCAATGGGAAATTTTTTGATGAATTTTGGTTGCTTGACTTACCGTTTACAATTTTATTCGCTCTAGAATTTTTGGTTCGCACTTTCTATATCAGACGCCAATATCCTAACTTTAGCTGGCTACAGGGAATGCTGCGGCGATGGTATGACCTGTTTTTGCTGCTACCCTTGTGGCGGTGGCTGCGAGTCATTCCGGTAATGGTTCGCCTCTATCAATCTGAATTACTAAATTTTGAGCCTGTACGGCAGCAAATTAACCATGATTTTGTAGCTAACTTCGCTGAAGAATTGACTGAAATTATGGGGATACAGGTAATTAACCAAATGCAAGGAGCGATTCAACGCGGCGATCTCGCACGCAGGCTGTTTCATCCGGGGAATAGCCGCCCCTATATTAATATCAATAACACTAATGAGGTGCAAGCGATCGCAACCCGCCTGATTAACCTCAGTGTCCATAATGTTCTCCCCAAAATTCAGCCTGATTTAGAAGCTTTAGTACATCACAGTCTAGAAAGTAGTCTCAAGCAATTTCCGGTTTTTCAGCAATTCCAAAATGTTCCGGGTTTGAGCCGTTTACCTAGCCAGATTAGTGAAAATCTCGCTAAAAATTTATCTCAAACTGCTTACAGCAACGCCCTGAAAGCAGTTGAAGATCCAGTCGGGACAGAATTAACAACTCGGTTAATTGATAGCTTTGGAAAGGCATTAGAGGTGGAATTACAGAAAAAAGACAACTTTAAGGAAATCGAATCTTTACTTGTAGATATGTTAGAAGAAATCAAAATTAACTACGTCAAAGGCATTGCCGAAGCCGGAATGGATAAAATCTTAGATGAAGTGGAACAATTGCACCAAATTGTTCGGCGATAGATTAAGAATCTACACAGTTTTTTTTTACTTAGCCTGGAACGAACTAGGGACACGGTATTGTCGTGTCCCGGAGAGTAGCATCTACGCAACTGAGATGTTGCTATATTTCTTATATTCCCTCCGGAAAACGAGAGAATAGTAAAGATAAGGGGAGGGGAAAATCCTATTTGCGATGCTTAAAGAGAAGATAGAAACCCTTCTATGTAAATTTTTACAATTGAAATGCTCCCAAATAGTAGAATTTTGGCTGCCTTTGCTGTTACTCGAGAAAATATGCGCTAACACTATCTATTAGTGAAGTGCATCGCCTAAGCTTAATCTTCCAGTCATCTCAAAATTAGCGAGGCTGCTATGAAATTAATCGTGAGTAGTGTTAGCTTATTGCTAGCAGTACTACACCTGGTAGCAATCAGCACAGAACAAGTGCAGGCACAAGTAATCATTCCAGCACCCAATACTACTGCCACCGTATCTAGTGCGGAAGGGAAGATTCTTCTGGCACAAGCTGCTACCCCCACCAAATTAGACAATGCTTTCGACCGAGAAAATTTAACGGAGATAGTACCGCAAATTGAGCAAACGTGGGAAAAACAATATGAAGATTACTTTCGGCTCAATTTCTCCGACGAGTCAATTACAGCAAAGGATGTCGCCGATACTCTAGGCAAAATCGCGGTTCAAACGGGTCAAAAGCCTGCTCTAATTTATGTAGTGCCTAGAGCAAAACAACTAGAACTGGTGTTGATTACTCCGGGGAATCAACCGATTCACAAGCGCATCCCACAAGCGAAGAGTGAAATCCTGCTCAAAGAAGCGGCAAAGTTTAGAGAAAATATCGTAGATCCCAGACATCGGAATAGTACCCGCTATCTGCCAGCAGCGCAGCAGTTATATCAGTGGATTATTGCGCCACTGGAGGCAGATTTAAAAACAAATAAGATAGACACGCTAATCTTTTGTGTGGGTGCTGGTCTGCGGACGATACCGCTGGCAGCTTTCCATGATGGGCAAAAGTTTCTGGTGGAAAAGTATAATATTGGGCGCATTCCTGCCTTCAAATTGACAGATACCCTCTATGTCTCTCTAAAGAATTCGCAAGTTCTGGCGATGGGTGCGTCAAAATTCAAGGAGCAAACTCCCTTGCCTGCGGTGCCAGTGGAGTTATCTGCGATCGCGCAAAAGCTATGGCAGGGTAAATTCTTCTTAAACCAACAATTCACCCTGGCGAATCTGCAATCGCAACGCGCCTCAGAACCTTATAAAATTATTCACTTGGCGACTCATGCTTTCTTCGAGCCGGGAGACCCGAGCAACTCCTACGTTCAGTTATGGGACGCGAAACTAACACTGGATAAGATGCGGCAATTACGGTGGAACTCTCCACCCGTGGAACTGTTAGTCCTGAGTGCTTGTAGAACTGCTCTCGGCGATAAACAAGCAGAATTAGGCTTTGCGGGGTTAGCCGTTAACTCTGGAGCGAAGTCTGCTGTCGCCAGTTTGTGGTCTGTTAGCGATGAAGGAACCTTAGCGCTGATGACAGAGTTTTATCGGCAACTGAAAGCTGCGCCGATTAAAGCAGAGGCGCTCAGGCAAGCTCAGATAGGGATGTTGCAAGGGAAAGTACGCTGGCAAGATGGTCAGTTGCACAGTTCTAGAGGGGAGATATCCCTGCCGCCAGAACTGGCAGGAATTCAGAACGTGAATCTATCGCACCCCTACTATTGGGCTGCCTTTACCTTAGTCGGCAGCCCCTGGTAATTTTTGATGAATTAGAGAGGTCGATAGACGCGATAGTTGATTTCGGGGAAGATGTTGTCTATTTCCTCGACTTTTTCTAGCCAACCGCTGTCGATTTTGCCATCTTTGATTTCGTCGTAGAGCTTGTGGAAGCGCATCAAGTGCGATCGCGTTCTTCTCACCGCATAAGGCACCATCGTTCCGGTTCGCATAATAAACGCCCAGTCAGAAGATTGTGCTAGCAGCACTTCCCGCGCCGCTTGATTAAGCGCTTTCCACTCCAGCTCATCCGCTGGTTCCCGCCGCGCCAGCTCGATCATCCGCTCTGCTGCCTTATGCAAGTGCGGGTAAATCCATGCGTTCGTTTCATTCAGCCAATACTCGTGGAAGCCTTTATAACCCCAACTCGACTGAGAAGGACGGCAGACTTGCTGCGTAGGATTCTCTTGTAAATAATCAGCCAAATGCGTCATCCGATACGTGCCTTGGTCATACCAAGACTTGCGGAACAGATAATCGATAAACCAAGGACCTTCGTACCACCAGTGACCAAACAATTCCGCATCGTAAGGCGAAACAATGATTGGCGGACGCTGCATAATGTGGTGCAAATGCTCAACTTGCCGCTCTCGGTTATAGGTAAAGTTAGCAGCGTGTTCAGCAGCCTTTTCCCGCGCCCAATAAGGGTCATAAAGTTGCTTATCGCCCAACCCTAAACCGCGCCCAGTAATCTTGTGATATTTGATGCCCGTATTCTTCCGCTGACCGTTTGGCATGATGTAGGGCTTAATGTATTCGTATTCCGCTTCCCAGCCCAAATCTTTGTAAAATTCCCGATATTCCGCCGCACCGGGATAGCCGACTTCCGAAGACCACACCTGTTGCGAAGACTCGTGATCTCGACCAAAGGCAGCCACTCCGGTTTCTGTAAAGATAGGCGCATAAGAGCCAAAGCGGGGACGGGGACGGGCGTAGAGAATACCATGTCCATCCGTCAGGAAGTAGCGCAATCCCGCATCAGCGAGCATCCGCTCTAACCCTTCATAATAGGCGCATTCCGGCAACCAAATCCCTTTAGGAGGACGCCCAAAGTTTTGCTCGTAGTGTTCTACTGCGACCTGAATTTGTGCCCAGACTGCCTGAGGATACATCTTCATCAGCGGCAGGTAGCCGTGCGTTGCGCCGCAGGTGATGATCTCCAGGTTGTTACTATCTAAAAATTGCTTAAACGCCGTTACCAAGTCGCCGTCATAGCGTTCCCAGGTTTGACGAATCTCGCTAAATTCATGAACGTAATGTTCGGCAAGATAGCGAATATGACCGTTATTCGCATTATGCTCAACTTCTAGTTCAACGAGTTCTTCCAGTTTCGCTAAGTGGTCATCGTAGCGCTCTTGCAGTAGCGGATCGCGCAGCATCGACACCAAAGGCGGTGTCATGCTCATGGTGATCTTGAAGTCAATGCCGTCCCGCTTTAAGCCTTCAAATACGTGCAGCAGAGGAATGTAGGTTTCGGTGATGGCTTCAAACAGCCACTCTTCTTCCAGAACGTAGTCACTTTCAGGATGCCGCACGAAGGGCAGGTGGGCATGGAGAACAAGAGCAAGATAGCCGATGGGCATAGTAATTCTGGGGTCTTAGATGGACATGAAATTGAAGCAGGCTGGGCAAAATTGAATTTATTTTAAGATTTTACGGCGAAAGCGAGTCAGCATTCGGCGGGGATTCCCAATAAGTTCCGGTGGTGGTTCGCCTATCCTGGTAATTGACGATCGATTTGCCTGCTCTGTTTTGAAATCAGCGTAAAGTTCAACCTGTGCTAAAAAAAGTAACTTTGACACTTAGCCTGTTAACCGGCGCTCTTTGCGTTGGTGGCTCTTTTCAATCTACGTTCGCCACTCCCCTTATTGTTGCCCAAGAAGCACCTGTCCAAACACCCGCCCCAGAACCAAAAGTCGCTCCATCCGCACCAGCTTCAGAAGCCTCCCCGGCAGCCTCCCCAGCACCGACCACTCAACCAGCGTCGTCTGAGGTAAAGCTGACTTTAGAAGATTTGCCTGCTGGGTTTCAGGAACTCCCACCGGATGTAGCCGTTGAGATTGCCTCCAAATTGGATGTTCTCAGACAACAGCTTACGCAAGCGAACATGAAGCCGGAGAACTTCTTTGCTTTCGTTAATCCGGAGAACTACCAAATCGTTTTGGGCTTCACTGGAAATATGCCAAATCAGCCCGAACAAGCTAATTTTGATGCGGGTCTGCAAGAAATGCAGAACCCTCAGAAGCAACAACAGATGTTGAGCCTACTGCGGGAGAGACTCAAAGCATACCAGGGACTAGAAGTTGTAGAATACAAACCCCTGCCGGAACTGAATAACTTGGGGAATGCTTCTAGTGGGATGACGCTGGCTCTGAAGATACAACAGCAACCTGTGCGGATGGATATCGCTGCTTTTCGCCGAAATTCGACAGGAGCGCTAACAGCGGTGATGTACGTCAATGGGAAAAAGCCCGCGGTGCAGGTAGGAGATGTGGTTCGCAAGCTAGACAGCCGGATTTTGCAGGTGTCTCCTGCTGCCAATCTGCCTCGCGCCCGCTAAAGATCGATAGAAGGCGATCGCGCTGAGCTTTCTCTCTTATGCGATAGAAGGCGATCGCGTTGCCCAACCAGATTTAAATCCCTTTCGGGGACTTAAATCTGGTTGAAAGCTCGCGGTTTTTCTTTCCCCCGATACAGGCGGAATCGAATTTGAGTGAGATATGCTCGCAGATAAACCCACCGGGCAATAGGAATTAAACGATGGATGACAAGCCGGGAATCGTGTCTGAAGAGACAGAAGCAAACTCCTCAACTTCTGACTCAAAAACAGACCATGCGGAATCTTTAACGCAATCCACGGATGTCAAGAAGCCATCGTTCTTCGATTCAGTTGCGACTGCTGGGCAAGCAGTGGCGAAAACAGTAGCCGGAGTCGGCATGGCAGTTGGTAACACTGCCTTCCAGACAGGGAAAGCTGTGGCGACAACGACGACTGGGGTAGCCCAAGCGGCGGGAAAACAAGCGCAAAAATTGCTCGAACAAACCACACAAGGCGCAGGGCGTGCAGTGACTTTTGTGGGCGACAACTCATTTTTGCGGCACGTCACAAAGGCGTTACCTACGAATTGGTTGCTGGGGATTATCAATCAAGTTGATGTCGTAAAAGCTGAAGCGGATGTTAAAAAGCTACAGCAAAAGTATCCCGACGAAAAACCGAATCAGATTGCCCATCGTCTGATGATGGAGAAAGCGGTTTATGGAGGCGGGATGGGACTGGCGACTAGCTTGTTGCCGGGAGCAGCATTGGCGTTGCTGACGGTTGATTTGGCAGCAACGACGCTATTGCAGTCAGAGATGGTTTATCAGATTGCGGCGGCTTATGGATTAGATTTGAAAGATCCCGCGCGTAAGGGTGAAGTGCTGGGAATCTTTGGTTTGTCTTTGGGCGGTTCTCGTGCAATTAAGGCGGGTTTGGGTTTGTTAAAAGCGACGCCAGTGGCGGGTGCTGCAATCGGTGCTAGCGCGAATGCGACGATGATCTATGCGCTGGGGTATGCGGCTTGTCGCTTTTATGAGGTACAGTTGCATTCTGAGGCATCGACGGAAAAGCTGGTAGAGTCTCAGGCAGCAAGCGAGAAGTATTTAGAAACTGCGATCGCGCAACAAGCGATTATGGATCGGATTCTGGTTCATATCATCGTGGCGAGTCATCCAGGCAAATCTTGGGAAGATATCTTACCGTCGTTACAAGCTGCCAAACTTAGCCCTGCTTCTCTAGAAGCGATCGCCAATAACATCAATCAACAACAGCCTTTAGATACGCTTCTAGATCAACTCAATCGGGACTATGCGTTGCCGCTGTTAGCTCAGTGCCATACAATCTCCCAACTAGATAGCGCAGTGACACCAGCAGAATCCCAAGTCATTGAAAAAATTACCCAAAAATTTGATGTTGACGTAGAAGCAATTAAAAAAATTGCCAGTTCGATACAAGGCTGACAGACTCTACTAACGCTTGTGCGCGATCGCTCTAATCACTCCAGTCTGCTTCAAAAAGCGAAGATTGGGGAACGAATCTAGTGCGTTTTTGTCTTTTGAGTGTTAGTCAGGCTTTTGATCTGGGAATCCTAGGAGGGAGACGAACTAAATTTCTCTCCTGCGATCGCTGCTAGCCATGACGAAACAGTGGAATTTTCGAGAACAAACCAGCGCCGGGGAAGAAGCACGCACTAGCGTTGCAGCTTTGATGAACAACAAGGCGTGCAACCAGGGGTACGACTTCTCTGCTCGGACTGGATTCTGTAGCGCTACGTCAGCATCAATAAGTTTAAGTTTGATTGCCTCATCTCTTGCATCTGAAAAACTCACCCCTCAGCTTCTTTCCCTTGTAATCAAAGCAGAGAATTACTTCTCTTTCCTGGCAGGATAAACGTTGCAGGAAACGTTTCCTGGTACAAGAGACGAGATTCATGAAAATTAGGAACTCCAAGTAACTAAATAGGCAGGTAAAAATAAATTTAAAAAATTAATTTTTAACTCAACTTAAGAATTGTTCGGTTGTTTGAATTTCTTGATGATTAGGTTTGTATACTTACTGATAACTCTTTCTGGTTATGACTGAACAAATCTCTCAAATAGCGGCGATGTTTGAACTTGGAGAATCAGAAAGTATTCTTGATAAACTCCCGCCCGAAGCCAAAAAATGGGCCGAAAGCTTGCCTTGGAGCCAGCGCCGTTATGTGCTGTCATTGTGTCATCTAATGTGTGCGGCTACTCCAGAAATGCAAGCCGAATTTCTGGATGATTATACGGCTACTGGCTTAGTTGCCAAAAGACTTCAAGACAAAAATACTCAGCAACGGGTCCAAGACTATTTAACACAATTTCACCTTAAGTTAGACTTAAATGAATCAGTTTTAAGAAGTTATATTAGACAGTTTTATATTCATTCAGCTCAAGATGTAAGTAGGCAGCCTGAATTGTACTTAGAATCAGCTCTGCGGCTAGTTCTAAGTTCAGAAGAACGCAACAACGTATTTAACTACATCTTGGGGTTTGAACTGATTAAAATGATGTTTAAAATGAGCTGGTTGCAGCATGAAAGACTATACCAGCTACAAATTAATCAAGAAGAGTTTTTAAATACTTATATAAAACCCATTCAACATGCTCATCGAATTAATGCAATCGTTGTTCCTAGCCCTAAAAGTCGATTTTTTGACAAACGTAATTATTTCGTACAAAAACCTGTGATTAGTGAGAAGAAGTTAATACAGCTAGTCATCGCTACTTTTAATACGGATTTAGTTACTCATTTTGGTTTTACAATTATTCGACATCTCAACTCTTTAGTTTTTGACTATGAATATATCTTTGAAGATGAACAAGAAGGTGTATTTAAATAATCCTAATTTGCTTTGGGCTGAAAACTTTATTAGGTTGATCGCCTTAGCCAAGCACAGGGTATGCAGTGCTATAGCCTGGGATGACCGAAACCTCCCTACTCCATAAAGTTGCAAAGGTAGAGGAGGCTTGCAAGTACGTTATTTTTGAGCGCAAAAAAAGACAGGCATTTTGCCTGTCTCATAATGATTCAGTACAACGCCAAACTTAGAAATTCATCTCAGCAGCTTGCACTCTTTCAACTTGCTTCTTCTTCAGGACTAGCAAGACTTGACACAACATGATTGCAGCAATAAATGCCATCAACCACTTGATCCGGGTGGGGCTTTGCAAAACGATTTCGGCGTCCATTTGACCAAATCCACCGACGTTCGGATTGGAGGTCAGCGCTTCGCCAGCTTTGACTTCCTGCCCTTCGGAGACAACTAGCTCTGGACCGGCGGGAATTGTATCAACAACTGCATTGCCTTCTGCTGGTTGAATGGTGACTTCAGAGCCACCTTCTTCAGCTTGGGTAATGGAAGTGATGCGACCCGCTACGGAAGCGCTATAGACGGAATTGTTGCTCTTTTCACCTGTGGGGTAAACCTGACCGCGACCCCGGTTGCCACCCACGTGAATCGCGTATTTACCGAAGAAAACTTTCTTATCGGTCTGTGGATTGGGAGACAGAACGGGGAAGATAATTTCCTGATATTGATCGCCTGGAATGGGACCAACAATGACAATATTTTCTTTGTCTTCGCTGTAGGGTTGGTAGTAGAGTTCCCCAATTTTTTCCTTCATTTCTTCAGGAATTCTATCTTCGGGGGCAATTTTGAAGCCTTCTGGCAACATTAACACAGCACCCACGTTCAAGGGACCTTTGCTACCATCCGCTTGCACTTGCTGCGTGTTGGTGTCGTAAGGAACTTTTACGACGGCTTCAAAGACGGTGTCTGGGAGAACCGATTGAGGAACTTCGATTTGTGTGGGTTTGGCACCGAGGTGACAGTTAGCACACACAATCCGCCCCGTTGCTTCGCGAGGGGTTTCAGGATAGGTTTGCTGTGCCCAGAAGGGATAGGCACTGGCTGATTGGGGAAGGACTAGATCGCTGGCGAGGAATATTGACACGGTGGCGATCGCAACCAGGACGGTTTTGCAAATCGCCTGTTTGCCTATTTTGGATATCGCCGATAAAGAAACTTTTCTCATCTCTCAAGAAGGGATTCTGGGTCGAATTTCAAACAATATCTATCAGTTCTTTGTCCTTAGGTTTCGTTCTTAGTTTTTTGTCCTTTTCATCCTTCGTTTTTGGTCGGTTACAAATAACCGATGACCCATGACGACTAACTGATGACTGATAACTAAGCACCGATGACTAATGACCTTATGTCCACCAAGGATTTTCGCCGGTACGGAAGTCGGTTTCCGTCCAAGGCGTTAATGTAACCTTGTCCTCCGCCACGGTAGCGTGAACCAGTGCCAGAGACAGCGGTGCTGGTCCCCGTACCACCTTGCCGGTGCTGTCATACTGGGAACCGTGGCAGGGACACATAAACTTGTTCTCACCAGAATTCCAAGGAACAACGCAACCCAAGTGGGTGCAGACGGCGTTTAAGCCGTAATTGTCAATGGTTTTCTCCTCGGTCACGACAATGTAGGTGGGGTCGCCTCTGAAGCCTTGAACCAAGGTGCGATCGCCTGGATTATGATTAGCTAAAAAATCACTCACAATGACATCGTTGCCGATGGCATCTTTGGCAGTTAGACCACCACCCGTTCCACCACTCGAAGGGGGGACAAAATACTTAATAACGGGATACAGTGCCCCCAGAGCTGTTCCTGTAATGGTCCCAAAAGTGAGCAAATTCATAAATTGACGACGCCCCATATCGGGAACGTCTGACGAGCTAGAAAGTTGAGCCATGAGTAACGTCTGAGTGTATAGCTATGTGAACAACCCTGGGCTAAGTCCCAGATTTTGTTAAAACTTGCCCAATAAATATATACCAAGCAAGTCGCAAGCCTGTTCGCCACAAACCCTTTTGTAGAAAGGTTTACAGCCTTGCTAAGGGTATTATTACATTCTTTTGCACCGTATCATTAATTTAAGAAGCGCTCCATTTATGACGAAATGTAAAGAAAAGTAATTGCGATAAAACTATGACAGGACAAGACCTTCGCCAACTCCTGATCGACAAGTGGGGACGCTCATACGATATCCAGATCAGGCGGACTCAGGGCAAAATTTTCCTCCAGGTAATGTGGAAATACTTAGAACAGGCGTCTTTTCCGCTGTCGGAGGCAGACTACATAGCGCACTTGGAGACTGTCGCCGAGTATCTTCATGCTTGGGGTGGAGCTGACCAAGTACAACATTATATTGAACAAACGCGCGATCGCCCTCGACTCGGTAAAGCAGTCAGCATCCCCCTAGACCTGGGCGAGCGAGCCTCGGAGTGGATGCTCGAACAGTTTTAGGAGCCGTGCGTGCGATTCTCACTCAATAGAACGACAGCTTCCTGTTGCCACTATTGTCGCATTCACTGCATACCTAAACTATCTTTTGATTCGCAATAGCGACACCTGTTGTCAAGTGCTTTGTCAATTATTTTTTAAAAGATTTTGATGTATGAGGGTTTTTGGGTTGGGAAGCTCCTACTTCTCAAATCAACGTTGACGAACTCATTGCAGAATGGGTAAATTTCTGAATGGAAATTTACCGCAGCACCACAATTATCCCAGGGCAAGGTGTAAGACGAACCCTCTTGCAAGCTCGCTTCAGCCAAGACAAGGCAAAGCAAAGGGTTTCAATTCGCCCTCGGCTTTGTAAGGTATTTTCATCTGAAAATGTTTCTGAAGACAAGATTGAAAATGTTCAGCTCAGCCATTTCACCCTTGAGGTTCGTCGAGTGCAGCTATTCAGGGCGATTCCCAATACAGCAGCACTCCAGAGAGCCGAAGATGAGGCAGTTCAAAAATTAACCCGTCCAGGTTGCATAGTCCAGGTTGCATCGTATTTTGCCGATCTCAGCGCCCTACGAGCTTAACTAAGCCAATCCCGCTGTAGTAGAGTCCCAAGACGGCACCCGCGAGGAGGCTTTGGGTGAGGGGGTCGGTGGAAGGCGTCAGGATGGCACCCAAAATTGCTGCTCCCAGGATCACAAACCGCCAGCCAGATAGCATTTGCCCAGAAGAGACAATTCCCAAAAAGCCGAGTAGCAGCTGAACGATCGGAATTTGAAATGCCAATCCGGTGCTAAACATCAGCAGCAACACGAATTCAAAATATCGGTCAATTGACCACAGCTGCTCGACGACATCTGCCCCGTAACTGATGAAGAAATTCAGAGCGGCTGGAATTAATGCTACATAGGCAAATGCCAGTCCCCCCACAAACAAGACACCCGACCCTAAAACAACGGGTCCTACTAAGCGGCGTTCGCGGCGAGTGAGTCCTGGGAGAACAAACAGGATGAGCTGGTACAGGATAAAGGGGCTGGCTACGAGCAAGCCACTGTAACCAGCAACTTTAATGGAGACAAAGAAGTATTCTCCCGGTGCCAGCTGGAGGAACTTGACTCCCTGCGCCGGTACTTCCAGCAGCTGGACAATTGGCTTGACAAACAGGAAGCAGCCAATAACACCTAAGGCAACTGCAATCAGCGCATAGAAAATCCGCCGCCGCAACTCCTCCAGATGGTCGAATAGAGACATCTCGATCTCAGCGGGCAGCTCATCAAGGTATTCATCTTCTAGATTGCGGTTCGCTGATTCCGGCTCCAGGTCTGGATTTAGCTGGGATGCGGTATCGACTTCTGAAGGAAGCGTCATCGGTCAAGTTTGATTTGAAGATTTCTTGACTATTGTATCCGGGTCATCCGTACCGTGCGATCGCGCATGGCTCACCGACCCTTAAAAATTGAACAAAGCACACAAATGGAAATCAACGCCACTCTTAAAAGCTGGTAATGGGGAATCGGTCATCGAAAATGGGTTTTTACCAATTTCCAATTCCCAATTCCCGATTCCCTAAAAAGCGATCTTTAATCGCGCCTAAGTGCAAATTCCAATTTTTAATTTTTGAATGCGGTTGGCTGACCTTCGGAGTATTTTGCTACCTGCTGGGAGATTTTCGGATTGTACAGGCGTAAGTAATTCCAGTAGTTGCCAAATACATTTTTGACATAACCCTGCGTTTCATCAAAGGGAATGGCTTCGACGAATTCATCTGGATCGCTGACTTTTTTGCCTTGGAGCCACTTTGACAGATTACCAGAACCGGCATTGTAACTTGCGATCGCTAACATGGAGTTATTTTTGTAGCGATCGTGAATTTCATCCAGATACCAGGTGCCTAATTTAACGTTGTCGTTAGGATTTTCCAGGCTATATTTCTTGAGGCCAATGTTTTCGGCAACCCATTTACTGGTTTCCGGCATCACCTGCATTAAGCCAACCGCACCGGCAGTGGAACGGATTTTTGGCTCAAAGCGGGATTCCTGTCGGATGACAGAGATCACGAGCAAGGGATTGAGTTGACGTTGTTGAGACCAGTTTTCAATCGCTTCGACATAAAGCGTCGGATACAAAGCCTGCCAGTAAGCAATTTGTTGTGTTAGAGCTTTGTACTGTGCTTGCTCCTCCGGGTTCTCACGGTCTTCTAAGCTGGAGATTTTAGCAATTCCTTGCAAGTGGTCTCCCATATTGAGCCGAAGCAAACCATCGGTAAATTGTTCTGCCACCGTTGGGTTGACCCGGTTTTCAAACTCCGCTTGCCAGAGCCTCCAGGCATCTTTGCCTTGACCCATTTGGTAAAGTTCTTGTAAAGCAGCAGAACCCACGGGCAATGACGGTCGCTTGGCAGGCCATTCTACTTTAGGATCTCGCTGACGCACGCTGTTAAAGTCTCCCACATCCCAGCCCAGCATGACGGCAGACCGCCAAGCATAGTAAGACTGGGGATACTTCGCCACGACGTTCTCAAAAGCTGCTTTCGCCTCCTGCTTGCGTCCCAGCTTGTTTGACCATTTACCCACCCAAAAAGCCGCCCGACGAGCTAATTCGCTATCAGGATTCTGAGTGGCGATCGGCTTGGCGATTTGCAGCGCCTCTTGGTAATTTCCACCCCGCGCCTTCGATTGAGCTAATTTCCACCGATATTCTGCCGCGGCATCGGTATTGCCATACTTGGTGAGTAATGATTGACGCGCTTCGGCTGCGGACTCAGAACTTTTAAGACTATCGAGAATTTTCGCTTCTAATAGGATGGCTTCGCCAGCTCGGTCGGGGAATTGACTGATAACTTGGTCGAGATAAGGAACCGCCTCGATAGCGGGACCGATTTTGGCGATCTGGATGAGCGCGGTTGCACTTTCGTTCGCATTGGGGAAGTCTTGCACCACCTCTTTATAAGCGCGGAGGGCTTTTACTTTCTTTTCAGCGAGATCGAGTCCCCTCGCGACCCGGTAAGCGTTGTGAGGGGTGCGGGGGGCTTTGGCATAAGCAGTACTGGCTTGACCGTATTTCCGGTTTCCCCAGTAGCCTAAAGCGATCGCTTCCCATACTTCTGGCTTGAGTTGCTCTGCTGGCAAACCTATCAACTTATCTAGCACTGAAGTAATTCCTGGAGTGTCAAAGGCATACTTTGCCAGCGACACCATCAATTTTGCTTGGTTAGGATTGTCTTTGAGTAAGGCGTGGGCGATTTCCAGGCTGCGGGGATGACTGGGAAATTTCTCAACGGCTTCTTCCCAATATTTCGGTTCCGTCTTCCCCAGCACATATAAAGCTTCGACTGACACGGGATCTTGAGAATGGTGTTTTAACAAACCTTCCCAAGCTGCCTTGGCTTTTCGGGTGTTGCCGGTGAGTTCGTAAGCTTGCGCTCTCCGAAGAGCAATGTGTCCGTCTAGGACGCGATATTCAAACTCTAATCCTTTTAACCATTCCAGTGCTTTTTCTCCCTGTTTGGAGGCAATCAGATCGCTTGCCAGGAGATAACGGGCGCGGCTGCGGTCGAGGGATCTTGGCCCTGTAGCGATCGCTTCTAGTTGTGATGCCCGCTTTTGTGGGGGTAGCGAGATTAAAGACACAATCGCAGAGTTGTCGATCTGATTTCCCGACATCAAGAAACTGCCGTACCCATGCATCGGCACCCAGCCAACTACTTTTTCCAGCCAGACGCCATACTTAGTTGGTAAAAAGGTGGCTCCCAAAAGGATTGCGCTTAGTCCCACACCCGCAGCGATCGCGACTTTGTTTCCCCGTCTAGATTGATAGGGGCGAGAAAAACTAAACTGTGACTTTCTCCGAGCAAAAATCGAGCGTGACTTCCTCATGTAACCTCCTGGCGGCGGACATTGCTCCCTCCATCTGGCATTTCAGTAACGTCGATTTCGTTATTTGCTTTTTCCAGATGGAAGACCAAACTGGTCGTATTATTGACAAGCCATCCTTCTAATAACTGGCGGCTCGTTGACTCTTTATCGCTAATAGGTAAAAATCCTTTAGAGAAAAAAGAATGGAAGGAAAGCGTGACTGACACGCCGCGTTTGCACTTGAGGGAGATCCCCTGGCATTTGGATGATTTAAGGAAGCGATGGAATTGACCAGCATTCTAAATTTGAGCGATGAGAAGATCGCGAGTATTTTGCAGCCCCTGATTTGAGAGCCTAATTTTAAAGTTGGTAGCCGTGCCATCATACGCTTGGGTTCCGGTAGCCTGATTCGCGGTCATCATGCTTATGGAACTAAACAATAAACGTTGAAATTAGACAGCTCTTACAAAGCAGCCGCGGCTTGTGCCCGATTAATGAATGAAGCACAAGCGCAAAACTCTTTGAATTCGCTGGTTATTGGGTGATACAAGCTCCCGCGCTGACTGCTTTACTCAGCAGCCATTGACATGGAACTCTATCTAAACCAGGATAATCGATTTAAGCGAACAGCCGAAGATTAGTGATCCCCGTCAGTGGGCGCGAGGAAATTTTAGGCAGCAAGCGATCGCTTCTATGAGAACAACAGTGTTCAAAATTGATTAACACAAATTCATGAAAAATTTATATTATCCCCTCACATCTGGGAGAAAATCCCCCAACAGAGAGTAGACACGCGGATGTTTCAGCAATCACTGGATAGCCGCAGATATTACCTGCTAGAAGCTGCCCAGAAATGCTTAAAAATTCTTCAAGTTTTCAGGATATATGAAACTTCTTGCAAAAATGACAAAGCCAGACGAGAGCAGGCTAAATAAAATTGTGCTTTTACACGATTTAAAAGATTTTTGCAAGAAGTCTTTGATTAATTTTTGAGTGCAGTTGGCTGACCATCCGAATATTTGGCGACCAACTGGGCAACCTGTGGATTGTACAATCTAAGGTAATTCCAGTAGTTCCCAAACACCTGTCTGACGTAGCCTTTAGTTTCCTCAAAGGGAATTTCTTCGACAAATTCATCAGGATCGATAGATGGCCCTTTCTCTTTTAGCCATTTCGATACATTACCGGGACCCGCATTGTAACTGGCAACCGCTAACAAGGAATTATTGTTGTATTCCTTGTGGGTAAAATCTAAAAACCAGGTACCCAGCTTCACGTTATCGTTGGGATTTTCGGTGTTAAATTGCTTGACGCCAATTTTATCCGCCACCCATTTGCCGGTTCCGGGCATGACCTGCATTAAGCCAACTGCACCCGCAACCGAACGAATTTTTGGCTCAAATCGGGACTCTTGCCGAATCAGGGCGGTGACAAGCAGGGGATTGAGCTGGCGCTGTTGCGACCAGTTTTCGATAATTTCCAAGAACGGGAACGGATACAAGGTGTGCCAGTAAACTGGTTGTTTGCGGATTGCTTTGTATTCAGCTTGCTCTTCGGGTGTTTCTCGGTCTTCTAGAGTCGAGACCAGGTTCATTCCTTTCAGGTGGTTGCCCAATCCCACCTGCATGATGCCGTTAGTAAATTGTTCGGCAACGGTTGGCTGCATCCGGTTCTGAAATTCTGCCTGCCAGAGCGTCCAAGCATCCCATTTTTGACCGAGCTGGTACAATTCCTTCAACGTTTCAGACCCAGAGGGTAAGATGGGATGCTCGTCGGGTCGCACCACTTGCGGGGACAATTGACGGACGGTGGTAAAGTCTCCAACGTCCCAGCCCAACAAGACGGCAGATCGCCATGCATAGTAAGACTGGGGGTATTTTGCCAGGACGTGTTCGTAAGCGGCTTTTGCATCCTGCTGACGCCCTAGTTTGGCAGCCCATTTGCCGACCCAAAAGCCAGCTCTGGGAGCCAATATATGATTGGGGTTTTGGTTGGCGATTGGTTGCGCCCATTGCCAAGCCCCTAAGAAATCCCCTAGAGTCGCCTTGGCTTGGGCGACTTTCCAGCGGTATTCTGCCGCGACATCGGAACTGCCATGTTTAGTCAGGAGCAATTGACGAGCTTCTGCGGCTGATTTGTCGCTGTTGAGACGATCGAGGATTTCGGCTTTGGCGAGGAGTGCCTCACCGGCTTCGTCGGGAAATTTGCGGATGACGATGTCGAGATAGGCGATCGCTTCCGGTGGCTGGGATGATAAAGAAGCCAGACGCCTCAAAGCGAGTCCGGTTTCTTTGGCATCGGGAAATTGCTGAATCATCTGTTGATAAGCAATTTTCGCTTCGGTTCGTTTCTCGCCCAGATGGAGTCCGCGCCCAATGCGGTAGGCGTGGAGGGAGGTGCGGGGGGCTTTGGCGTAGGCTTGTCCGGCTTTGCGGTACTGACCGTTTTCCCAATAGCTATAAGCGATCGCTTGCCAATCTTCTGGCTTGAGTAGCCCTGTACCTTGCTGTTTGAGCGCCGCTTCATGAGAAGTCACCAGCCGATCCAGAATCGGGAGAATGCCAGGGTCGCTTGGAGCATTTTTGGCTAAATGTAAGAGTAATCTGGGTTGATTGGGATTCTTACTCAGGGAAGAACGCACAATTTCCAGGGTGCGCGGATGGCTTTTGAACTGAGCGATCGCTTGTTCTCGATACTTCGGATTCGTTTGCCCCAGCACAAACAACGCTTCTGCGGCGACGGGATTATCGGGATAACTTTCGAGTAAATTCTGCCAAGCTGCGGTAGCTTTTGCTTTGTCCCCGGCAAGTTGGTAAGCTTGGGCGCGTTTCAGGGCGATGTAAGGGGCAAGAACCGGATAGTCTGCCTCCAATCCTTCCAAAGACGCGATCGCTTTTTTAGGCTGCTGTTGTTGGAGCGAATCGTTCGCCAACAGATAGCGGGCGCGATTGCGTTCTGGGGATGGGGTGCCATTGGCGATCGCTTCGAGTTGTGCGGCCCGCTGTGCCGCCGGTAGCGACGCCAATGGCAAAACAGAATTCTTGGATTGGCTCCCCGGATTCAAAAGGGTTTTATCGGGGGACTGACCGTTCGGGGTTAATTTCTCCAGCCAACTGGTTAATTGCGGGACTGACAGCGTTGCTCCAGCGACTAGCGCTAGTAGTCCGGCTCCAACACTTAGCAAAATTTTATTTTTCTGTGCAAGCTTTAGCATCGATCCTTATCCTTACCAACCCAAAAAGGGCAACAACCTTGTATTCCGTTAGTACCGTCTACAGAGAATCCAACGCAGCTCCATCGGAGGGGTTTCTTGGATGGGAAACACGTCACGTCCGCTCGTCCAGGATACAAACCAATTAGTTGGGGGCCATGCCTCTTGCGGAAGGTGAGCGCGCTCATAATCAAGCACAGACTCATCTGACAGCATTTCCAGAGGTAAGTCCTCCATCGCTCGCTTCAGCTCCGATCGCGTCATGATATACGATGCCGCTACCTGTGACATTTCCCGCACCCGATCGTTTGGCTCATATCCATCCACAGCTAAGAAGAGGTTGAACAGCAACAGACCGCTACCTTGGATAACATCGCACATTTTCGCCAAGAGTAAGCGGACTTGATCGTTATCCCGGAAGTGAGACACCACTTCCGCCACAATTGCGAATTTGTAATAAGCGGGTCGCATTCTCACGAGGGGATCGAGGATATCACCCTGGATGACTCGAATCGGTAAATTTTCCGCAACTGCCGCATTTAGCAGTTGTTCCGCCAAACCGGGAGTCAATTCTAAAGCATCAACCGGATGGCCTTTTCGCGCCAAGGGAAGGCTATTGCGACCTGTTCCTGCTCCCACATCAAGAATTGGGTTCCGAGCCGGATCTCTAAATTGGGCAGCCGTTGCCATGACTTTCGCGTCTGGGTGACTACCAAATAGGGGCGGCTCTCGGTTCTGAATCCACTGCTGGTACTCCTGGGCAACCGATAAAATCCTGGTTGAGACGTTACAGGTGAGGCTATTTAAGGAAGTAGGATCGGGTTGGTACTGAATGACTAATCGAGCATGAGGAGAAGCCAGAAAACCTTCTTGAATATTAGATGCAATCAAATCGCGCAATTTTTGCAGTTCTTCAGGAGAGAGTTGGCGACCAATCGCCTCAAACAGCCGCACTAGCCGATTGAGTGCATAATCTAGCATTGATGGCACGCAGGGCATCGTCAGTTCACCGCGGGCAGAGGAATGATGATTAAACTGTCTCTGGAGATCTTGCTGTAGCACGCTCGGATCGGGGCGGGCTACCGACTGGTTGCTAGGAACTGGCGCATTGGATGGCGACGAAAGAGGTTGAGGTTCTCCCCTAGCTTTTGAAACCATCAATCCGCTCCTAAGTCCAATCGGAAAAAGTGTATTCCTATAAAGTGTA
The DNA here is from genome assembly GCF_039961915.1 of Trichocoleus sp. DQ-A2. Lineage (NCBI taxonomy): Bacteria > Bacillati > Cyanobacteriota > Cyanophyceae > Leptolyngbyales > Trichocoleusaceae > Trichocoleus > Trichocoleus sp. DQ-A2. The sequence continues at coordinate 54,747 of NZ_JAMPKD010000024.1, read as the reverse complement.
TCTACAGGGGACAAGTTACGCGGGTGGGCAGACGAGTCTTGTTGATGATTTTTGAGCAATACTGTTACAGGTAGTGCTTTAAGGTAAGAGCCGGGGATGGATATTCGAGCGATTGATACGCCGCGTTTGGACTGGGCTGGGGACGCTCTCGCCCTTGGTTTTTTTGAGGATGCGGTAGAGGTGACAGACGATTTAGCGGTGCTGGATGAGAAGTTTGCCGGTACGCTGAACGAACTGATTGCAGAAACAGAATTTAAGGGAAAAGAAGGGAGTAGTGCCGTCACCCGCGTGGGTGCGGGTAGCCCGGTTCGGAAAATTATTCTGGTAGGACTGGGGAAAGCAGAGGCGTTTCAACCGGATACTCTGCGGCGAATTGGTGCGGCGATCGCGCGGTTAGCGAAGAAGGAAAAGAGTAAAATCCTGGGGATTAGCCTGCCGGTGTGGAATCAGGCACCCGATGCAACGGCTGGCGCGATCGCTGAAGGGATACTGCTAGCTCTTCATAAGGATAATCGCTTTAAGTCAGAACCGGAGGATAAGGAGCCGCAGCTAGAGCGGGTGGATTTACTCGGATTGGCAGGTCAGGAAGAAGCCATTAATCGCGCTCAATTCCTATCTTCGGGGGTGATTCTGGCGCGGGAACTGGTTGCTGCACCGCCGAATGAATGCACTCCCATAACGATGGCTCAAACCGCACAAGCGATCGCGTCTAACCACAACCTCCAGTTGGAAATTCTGGAACAAGAAGAGTGCGAAAAATTGGGCATGGGGGCGTTCCTCGGTGTTGCCAAAGCTTCCGATATGCCCCCTAAATTCATCCATCTCACTTACAAGCCAGAAGGAACACCCCGCCGGAAAGTGGCTATCATCGGCAAGGGTCTGACTTTCGATTCGGGTGGTCTGAACATTAAGGGCGCGGGTAGCGGCATCGAAACCATGAAAATGGACATGGGAGGTGCTGCGGCTACCTTCGGTGCGGCGAAGGCGATTGGTCAACTCAAACCAGATGTTGAAGTTCACTTTATCTCAGCCGTCACTGAGAATATGATCAGCGGTCACGCCATGCACCCAGGCGACATCCTCAAGGCATCCAATGGCAAAACGATTGAAGTGAACAACACGGATGCGGAAGGTCGATTGACTTTAGCCGATGCGCTGGTATTTGCGGAAAAGCTCGGCGTTGATGCCATTGTCGATTTAGCCACCCTGACGGGTGCTTGCGTCATTGCCCTAGGCGATGATATTGCTGGGTTGTTTACCCCCGATGACACAGTTGCTCAAGAGTTGCTGCAAGCATCAGAAAAGGCAGGGGAAAAGCTGTGGCGGATGCCGATGGAAGAGAAATACTTTGAAGGCATCAAGTCTCCGATTGCCGATCTGAAAAATACCGGCCCTCGTCCGGGTGGTTCGATTACGGCTGCCTTATTCCTAAAGCAGTTCGTCCAAGAGACACCTTGGGCACACCTCGACATTGCCGGTCCTGTCTGGGCGGATAAAGAGAACGGTGTCAACAATTCCGGTGCTACGGGTTACGGTGTCCGCACTCTCGTTAACTGGGTCCTGAGCCACTGATATCTCAGAGACATCCCGATTATCCAAGGCTTGGTAATCGGGAATGGTGAGTTGTCGTAGGGACACAGGCAATGCCTGTGTCCCTACTTTTCCTCAATCACTCATTCGTTCCCGTCTTTTGTTTTTTGCTTTTCACCCTCAACAGCTTGTTGAACAGCAGGGCTATCGAGAATCTCTTTTGCCATATTCATAAATTTCAGGCTGTCTGGATGAACGGTGCGCTTGAGCTGCGGCACTGGTTCTGGCTGCGACTGAGATTGTTCCGGTGTAAATTTGCGGTTTTCTGAATTCATCAAATACTTGCGCGACCTACACCCCAGTTTGTTCGGGATTGAGAACTGAGCCAAGCAAGAGAATGCTCAATACTCAGCACATTTTGAGGGGAGAAGCCGCACCCTCCAACTCAAAGACATTAAAGATTTACTTTTCCAAATATTTTAACGGAACGAGCCTAATTAGGTCGTGTCTCCCGCCAGGGTGAAGTAGACGGCTTGCCGTGTCCCACGTCCAGGGATTCGCTAATTTCTGCTGTACCCTTGGAGTCGGTCACTGCTGAACCCAGACTCACTGCCAGAGGATGCCTGCGGGCTACCCCCAACACCACGAGAATTTAGGCAATTTATCTGCTCGCTCGCCACGGTGAAGTATATGGGTATACCCAAAGGCTCGATTGCCGAATCCCATTTATGTCTTATTACAGATGATATTACGTGCGCATCTCTTCTAAGATATGGACTAACGATAAAAGTCGTTTTTGGCGAGCCTTTTAATCTAACTTTATCTAAACTTCACAAGAGTCCCCACAAAACCCGGAAATTTAAAGCTTGAGTAAAGATACTTAACCCATGTGTAGATGAGTTCCTAAGTATTGGGTAAAATCTTATGAAGCTTTAAGAAAGTTTTCCGTAAAAACCCCGATCCAATGGTGTAGATTTAACCAAGATAACTGAGGTTGACTGCAACGAGAGAGCGATCGCTCAACCCAGCAACCGCTTCGCTGTCAGTCTACTTAAGCATTATCGCGGGGAAGATTTAGTAGGCCTTCTACAAAGCTCGACGTACCCCACGCCATTCAGGGGAAAGTGCAAGAGCAGTAGGTACTACTAATCTGCATCGTTTTGAAGTTGGTGTTCTCACCCAAGCTCTACTAACACAACATCGGCATCTATCTACTCAAAAAACCGGTCAAAACTTATGGTTGACGTTACAGTAGCCATTCCCACCTTTAATAGTGAAAAGCGTTTACCCGAAGTTCTCGATCGACTCAGAGAGCAGATCAACACCGAACACTTTTCGTGGGAAATTATTGTTGTTGATAACAACAGCACCGACAAAACCGCAAAAATTGTTCAAGAATATCAAGCCAACTGGTCAGAAGTTGCTCCGCTACACTACACGTTGGAAGTTGAGCAAGGAGCTGCATTTGCTCGCCAACGGGCTGTTGAAGAAGCCAGAGGCACTTTAATTGGCTTTTTAGATGATGACAATCTGCCTGACTCTAACTGGGTTGCTGCTGCTTATGCCTTCGGTCAAGCGCATCCAGAAGCGGGTGCCTACGGTAGCCAAATCCAAGGAAATTTTGAAATCGAGCCACCTGAAAATTTTAAAAAAATTGCTTGTTTCTTGGCATTAGTGGATCGAGGTGCGGAAGCCAGCCTTTACGAACCACGCAAGAAGATCCTGCCTCCAGGGGCAGGATTAGTGGTTCGCAAGCAAGCTTGGCTTGCGAACGTGCCTAAGCGCCTCGTCCTCAATCACAAGGGGAGAGAAGCTAAGTTAGCCAGCGAAGATTTGGAAGCCACATTGCATATTCAGCGCGCGGGTTGGGAAATCTGGTACAATCCCGAAATGCGTGTTTACCATCAAATTCCCCGCTGGCGATTGGAAAAAGATTACCTAATTTCTCTCATCCGTTGCGTGGGTTTAAGTCGGTACCACATACGGATGCTCGGTCTGAAGAACTGGCAAAGACCTGTAGCTTTTCCAGCTTACCTGCTCAACGATCTCCGCAGACTAATGCTCCATCTGATTAAATATCGAGGAGATCAAAGAGATTTGATTGCGGCTTGCGAGCGGGAACTACTGTTATCTAGCTTGATTAGTCCCTTTTTCCTTTTCAAAAATAAATACTTAGAACTTGGACAAGCTAAAATATTTGGCTTGAGAGAAGACATTAATTCTTTACCGGGACTGGTAGATCGCAAAGTATCTACTGCCCCATAAGAAAGGTTGGTTAAATTTAAAATTGGACTGGAGACAACAATTAGCCGTGGGGGTTGACGCTAGCTCAATCCACGGCTACTCTGAAGGCAACTTCTGAACCCCAATCAGGGCTGGGCTTATAGATATGTCTAAGGTAGACTTTACTGTAGCAATTCGCACTTACAACGGGGAAAAGCTTCTACCAGCCGTTTTGGAGCGATTGCGATCGCAGGTAGGCACCGAGCAGATTTCTTGGGAAGTGGTTGTCGTCGATAACAATAGCACTGACAACACCGCCAAAATCATTCAAGAATATCAATCTAACTGGCCTCAAGCATATCCGCTCATGTATTACTTTGAGCCACAGCAAGGCGCAGTGTTTGCAAGATTACGCGCCATTAAGGAAGCAAGAGGTACTTTTATTGGTTTTTTGGATGATGATAATTTTCCGAACCCAAATTGGGTAGCAGCAGCCTACTCCTTCGGGAAATCTCATCCAAAAGCAGGTGCTTTTGGAGGTCAGATAAAAGGCGAATTTGAAGTTTATCCGCCAGAAAACTTTGAAAGAATTCAATCTTTTTTGGCACTGAAAGAAAGAGGTTCAAAACCTAATCTATACGACCCGGAGAATTTAAGCCTTCCTCCAGGAGCCGGATTAGTTGTCCAAAAGCAAGTGTGGCTAGACAACGTTCCCGCTCAACTTGTTCTTCAGGGACCAGTTGGGTCATCCTTGGCAGCCAAAGGAGAAGATTTTGAAGCGCTACTCTACATCGGACGCGCTGGTTGGGAAATTTGGTACAACCCCGAAATGTGTATTTATCATCAAATTCCCAAGTGGCGGCTAGAGAAAGATTACTTAATAACCCTGATTCGAGGGGTAGGCTTAAGTATTTGTCAGCTACGCATGATTAATGCTAATAATTGGCAAAAGCCAATTATTATTACCAGAATCCTTTTAGGAAACCTGCGTAGAGCCATTCTTCAACTAATTAAATATAGAGGTAAGTTAAAAACTGACCTGGTTGCTGCTTGCGAAATGGAATTTTTCTTGAGCAGTTTAGTGAGTCCATTTTATTTTTTGAAAAAAAGTATGCAAATGAAATTTCTAACGGGGAAAAATTAGTAAAAATACAAGAATTACAACTAAGTAGTTCGAGGAATTTTGTTAATTGATTTTATTAAGCTCATAACCGTTGACTTTTAATAAGGTTCAATTAATCAAACGAACGTCTATTGAACTAAACTTGACATAGACGTGCTAAGTTTCGCCTGGTTGAACTGGTTTTTTAAATGGTAGCTGCATCAACCATGTCAATTTTCAAGAAAAAAATCAAGGTTTTGCTCTATGGAAATGTACATGGAGCTTATCGTTGCGAAAATTTGCTCAAGTTTTTGTTGGATTCTGGATACTATGTTTCCTTCGTCTATCCAGATTTTTACCTCCGAGGAAGAGGAAGACAAACCTTTTTTACTCAATTTATTCGCAAAGTTTTCTCTAAATTTTATCTTATAGAGCTTTTTGTAAAAGCTGCTTTGGCAGACGTAATCTACGTATTGCCAATGAGCGCTAATTTTATTCAAAGTGCTTTGTGGGTGTCAAAAATCTTTAAAAATAAAGTGGTCATAGAACCATACATATCGATGTATGACACTTATGTAAGAAATAAAGATGACATCCAAGAAGGAAGTAAAGCAGCCAAAGAAATATTGAAGAAAGATATCCTAGCGTTTACAAAAACAGATTATATTATTCACCTGTCTGCTTATGAACTTGCTTACTGGGCAAAAGTTTTAGACGTTGAACTCGATACAAACAAAGTTTTTATTGCTCCTTTATTTACCGAATCTAGACTAAGCCTTAAAAGACAATTTATGGAGGATGGTATCCTAAATATCTGCTGGTGGGGAACAATTCTTCCTTTACACGGAGTAGATAATATATTACAAGCCATGAAAATTTTAAAGGAAAAAGAGATACCGTTTACTTGCAATTTATTTGGTGCTTATGGATCTGGATATGCAGAACGGTTTCATGCCTACGAAAAGAAAATCAAGGAAGAGGAACTAAGCGATCGCGTTTTTCTTAGAAAAGATTTAAAGTTTTCTGATGGATCTCTACCTAAATATTTAGTAGAAAATTGCGACCTAGCCCTAGGTGTATTTGGTAATAACGAAAGGGCGCGTAATAGTGCAACCCCCAATAAATTAGTCGAATCCCTTGCAATGGGAATACCAACCTTGAATATGAACTTTCCTGGTTTAAAAGAATTCTTCGACCCAGAAGTGGACTTTTGGACTTGCGAACCAACAGGTGAATCAATCGCCCAAACAATTCTTGCGATTGTCAATGGTACAACTCCTCCTGTGGATTGGGAACAGACTCGCATGAAAGCGTTGAATACTTTTAGCCTAACTCGATATCAGGAGGTTGTGACTAAAGTCTTAGATAAAGTTGAAGATGACTTGCAAAGAGAATAAGTGTCAAATATATTAAGTAGCTAGTACATAAAATTACTTAATATAGCTATGGGTGCGAAGCGGAAGATTGATTTATGAAGTTAAGTATTATTATTCCCTGTTTTAATGCAGCAGATACCCTTGCAATTCAACTTGAAGCATTGGCAAACCAAGACTACTTTAACTCATGGGAATTAATTATCTCCGATAACGGCTCCACTGACGATTCATTAGCAATTGTGGAACAATATAAAGAACGGTTACCCAATCTCCGCATCGTTGATTCATCTAAACAGCAAGGGCGTTCCTATGCACGGAATACTGCTGCAAAAGCGGCGACTGGCGACGCACTGGTGTTCTGCGATGCTGACGACGAAGTGGCTCCTGGATGGGTTGCTGCTATGGGGGAAGCGCTCTCGAAGTATGAATTTGTAGCAGGTCGCCTTGAATATCAAAAGCTTAACGAACCTTGGGTACAAAAAGTTTATACACTTAAGCAGCGAAATGAGCTTCTTGAATACAAATATCCTCCTTATCTGCCTTTTGCAGGTAGCTGCAATCTTGGTGTTAAACGCTCGCTGCACGAATCTATCGGCGGTTTTGATGAAAACATGATCCGGCTGCAAGATGTAGACTATTGTTGGCGGCTCCAACTTGCCGGGGTAAAACTTCACTTTGTAAAAGACGCAGTCGTTCATTACCGGCTCCGCAGCACTCTGAACGGTATGTACAAGCAGGCACGCCTGTGGGGAGAGTATGATGTTTTTCTATATAAAAAGTATCAACCCTTGGGTATGCCCCAGCTTTCATGGAAGACCAGTGGAAAAGCTTGGTTGCACTTGTTAAAGCGCCTTCCAAAAGAAGTATTCACTAAGGAAACCCGTAGTAAATGGGTAAAAGATTTGGCTTGGCGTATAGGACGTTTACAAGGTTGCGTTAAGTACCGAATTTTAGCCTTCTAAGAATTGCAATTATTGTCTGAGATACAGGACAGAATCTTAAATGTTTTCAAGAATTAGAGTTGGAACATTTCTAACCTTTTGGATACTTTACCTTTTCTCCAGTTTGTCTCTTTTTTTTACCGGAGTACTTGGAGTCAAGCGTTCCGACTTACTATTTCATTCAGATTATCATCGAGTTATTACTCAACTAACCACGTATAAAATTAATTTTTGGCGCACTCATACTCATCCTTTATTTATTCTTGTCTTTAATCCTCTAGGATTTTTACTCAAAAAAATAATTGGTTCTGGGGAAATTGTTGGCATACTATTTAGTACCTTTTTTGGAGCTGTTTGCGTTGTTTTAACCTTAGTTTTTTTCCAAAAACTGGGGTTTAAGCCTTTTCACGCCATTCTCTACTCGGCTATCTTAGGATTATCTACATCTCATATATTTTTCAGTTCGGTTCCCGATACGTTTATTTTCGCTGCCTGTAGTCTGATTATTATTTATTTGCTGGCAGTTGCTTACCCAGGCAGCTTAATCTACATGGTTCCAGCAACTATTTTTGCGCTCGGCATGGTAATAAGTAACGTAGTGCAGGGGATTATTGCCTATTTTTTCAGCATCTATCAGGGTAGCTTTAATAAAAAAGTTTTTACAAAACTGATTATTTTCATCGGGTTAGTTTTGTCTGGTGCTATTGCTTTGAACCTCTTGCAGAAGTTGATATATCCAAGTGTCGATCTATTTTTTATTCCAGGAAGTTATTACTCTAAAGAGGGAGATTATGTAAATTTGCCCGCTCAATCTAGCAGTATTTTTTCGAGAATCCTAAAATTGCTAGGATATATTTTTATATTCAATTTTATTGCCATTAAGCCGCATATATGGAGAACTATTGAAGATAACCCACCTTCTTGGGTAAAACTTAATTCTGCACCTGCACCTTGGGTGAACTTCGATCCTCCATCTATTACAGCACTTTACATACCAGGCATTATCGCTTTTTTGCTGTGGACAGTTTTACTCCTTTGGAGTCTTTATGCCTTTATTAAGTTTCGCGCCGATAAAATGCCGATAATGAGGAGTTTAATTTTTTGTATTTTATTTAATTTTTTACTACATAATATTTATGGAAAAGACTATGAGCTGTTCTTGTTTACTCCGAATTGGACTTTTTTAGTATTGAGTTGGGTGGCTCTTTCTCTAAAATTCTATAGTCATGCAGAAGGGATTAGCTCAAAAGTATTAAATGCCTTGTTATTACTGTTTGTAATCACCCAACTTTTAAACAATGCACAATTCGTTGACACGTTAGTTTCCTTGTATCAACAATCAAATTTAAGCTTGAACAAAGTATAACGAGTTTCGTAGTCAAGATAGGGCATGTTTAAGTATTGCGAATTTGCCGTAAGCTAGCTTGAACTGATTAAAGGAGTTGATAGGGCTAAAAAAGCGAACTAACAAAAATCTCAAATTCAAATCTAATCAAGGAGTATAGAAGAAGCATATGTATTTTTCGCTTATTTTAGTCAATTTACTGAACTATTGGCGAAGATTAAATCCTTTAACTCGAAACCTCTTGCTCTTTACGTTTGCTAATGTTGTCGTCGTTAATTTTATATTAATAACCCTGTTTTCTACAGAGTGGAAAGACCTAGGATTATCTAGAACTGAAATCTTCTTGCGGTACGGGCGAACCATCAATGATTCATGGGAACCCATGCTAGAAGCGTTCAACTATATTCAATCCGAGCATCAGCAATTATTATACTCTAAGGTTTTTTTTGAAGAACAAACAAAATTTCAGTATCCCCCTACCTCTCTGCTGGTCTTCTATTTTCTAAAAATAAATGTAGTTGAGGGATTTCTAAGAAATATTGGATTATCTATATTTAATACTTTAAAATTTATTTCATGGAATTTTATTATCCTAACGATTTTTTTTGTTATTCAAATATTTAATTTAAGTTTAAAAAAGCACAAATGGAAAGAAAACGGAGCAATACCGAGATTCGAGCGAATTGCTATCAATTTTTTCCTAGTTTGTTTAAGTTTGAGTTTTTACCCGGTAGTGAAAGCCTATACATTAGGGCAGATTCAGTGTTGGCTTAATGCTTTGTTTGCTGTGCTTTTTTGGTGTTGGATGACAGATAGGAAAAAAATCGCAGGCATTTTAGGAGGAATAATGTGCCTGATTAAGCCCCAGTATGCTCTGATTTTGATATGGGGAATTTTGCGTAAGCAATGGAGCTTTACTCTGGGATTTATCGCCACAAGCTCGCTTGGATTGATAGTTTCAATATCCTTAATTGGCTTTGCAGATCATGTTAACTACTTAAGCGTATTATCATTTATTTCCAAGCACGGCGAAACTTTTTTTACAAACCAATCAATTAATGGTGTTTTAAATAGATGGTTATTTAACGATCCCATTCTTAACTTTAATCATAATTCTTTCCCGCCCTATAACCCTTGGGTTTACTTGGGAACAGTACTAAGTTCAATCGCTTTAATTTCAGCAGCTCTATTCTTGCCAATGCTAACGAGTGAGAAAGGAAGTATCACGGATTTCTCTATTATTGCATTAACCTCCACAATTGCTTCTCCAATTGCTTGGGAACATCATTATGGGATTCTTTTGCCAATTTATGCTTTTTTACTTCCTTATTTATTAACCAAAAAAGTATTAGGAAAGTTTACGATTTATTTCCTGGCTATAAGTTATTTCTTAACCAGTAATTATTTTGCGATCGCTAAGGATTTAGCGTACAAAAAAATAGCTTTTCTCCCCCTAAACATTTTTCTGTCTTATTTACTGGCTGGCGGTTTAATGGTTTTAGTATGTCTATACATTTTAAGGGGTACGAAATATGAGATAAATGAGGGTAACGATAACCCTCAAAATAACGTAGCTATTGAGTAGTAACAATTAGTGGCGATTTGCTGCAAATAACCTTTGAAATTATCAGAGCTTACTTAAAATCCTGGTTATCAACGATTGTGCAACTTACCTGGGTATTTTTTTTGAATGCTCTTACGAAATTAGGGAGCTACGTGAGAAATTGCCTGCTTTGCCAAATCTTTATATAAAAGAATGCATATTTATGGAGTCTTGATAGTTTATTAACGATTTTTCGACTAAAATCATTACGGAATAAGCGATTAAATTTTTTCTTATTTAATCTCGGCTTAAACTGGTACATCTAGATAAAAAAGCTACTCTCTGTGAGAATTACGAAGTTATTGCATGAAAGCAGCGCTGCTTACTGGAGGACTTGGTACTTAGGAGAGTAAAGTGGGTATTGAGTCCTAAAGTCGGAAATCATTGACTACATACAGATGCATCCACAGATTGGGAATAAAAGTCATTTAAACCGTGGTGTTGTTGACTGTAGTATTTACTACAAGCTGGGTTACTTTAAAACGAAGTTTTGCAGTGAATCTGCCTAAAAAAATTATTTCTATCAGAAAAAAGGTTTAAAAGCAAATGAAAATTCCCGGATTTCCTAGTGATAAACAAAATTCAACTAAGCTAGCTGATAATTCTATAAAATTTCCTTATATTAAAGCTTTAAGACCACGCCAGTGGACAAAAAATCTGATTGTTTTTGCAGCGCCCTTGTTTGCTTTCAGTATTAATCTGGAATCTTTGCTAGGCTCTTTACTGGCGTTTGCTTTGTTCTGTTTGACTTCGAGTAGCTTCTATCTACTCAATGACATTGCAGATGTAGAAGCTGACCGTCTACATCCAGTCAAGAGTAAGCGACCCATTGCCGCAGGCTTAGTCAGCGTACCAGTGGCGATGGTAATGGCAGTCTGTTTGCTGGGTACTGGTTTAATTGTCGGCTGGTTGCGATCGCCCTACTTGGGAGCAACCATCACCGCATACGCACTGCTGCAAATTGCCTACAACCTGCGGCTGAAGCGGACTGTGATTTTGGATATTATTGCGATCGCAATGGGTTTTGTCTTGCGAGCCTATGCAGGTGCTGCTGCAACAAACATTGTTTTATCCCCCTGGTTTCTCCTGTGTACTGCTATGCTGGCTTTGTTTCTGGGTGTGGAAAAGCGCAAAGCAGAACTGCGGCTATTGTCAATTAGAGGTGGCAAGACCCGGTCTGTATTGAAGCGCTACTCGTTGCCTCTACTCAGCCGCATGGAAAATACAGTGACAACCGGCGCAGTCATGACCTACGCGATCTGGAGTTCCGGACCTCAAGTTCGTGGAGCATCAACACCTTGGATGTTACTTACATTACCCTTTGTTGTATACGGGGTTTTCCGCTATCAGCTACTGAGCGATCCGCAAGAAATCGCTCGGAGAAGCGATATCGATGACGAAGGAGGACAGACTGAGCGTCCGGAGGAAATTTTATTAAAAGACGTGCCGATTCTCCTGACGGTACTCTCTTGGATCGTTACCAGCTTTGTCATTCTATTCCTGAAACGTCAAGGGCTAATCGAGTAATTTTTGAGTTGTTAGTCTCTGAACTTGTTGTGGCTGAACTTGTTGTGGCTGTGAGTGAAATGACCAAATGTTAAACCGAGTGTCTCTGTTCTTTTCCCGCTCTGTTAAACAAAAATCTAAAAAACCGGCTGTCAACCAGGGGCCTTACAGTTTTCCGAGAGAGGCGTACAGCTTGGCAGCCATAGAGCTTGACTGGCTAAAGCTTTGCGGAATTCAAGGGATTATTATCGATTTAGACAACACCATTGTTTCTGAAGACGATCGCTACGTGTCTCCTGGTGCCGAAGCTTGGATCGAACAGGCAAAATTACAAGGATTTCAATTTTTCATTCTCTCGAATGGCAAGCGCCGGTATCGGGTAAAGGCTTGGTCCCATCGTCTAGAGATTCCAGCAATCAACCCAGCCAAGAAACCCTTTCCTTTTGCCTTCCGTAAAGCCATCAAATATATGCGGCTTAAACCAAAACAAGTTGTCGTTATTGGTGATAGCCGTCATACAGATGTGTTAGGGGCATGGCTAAGCGGCTGTGCGAGCATCCAAGTTGCCACGCTTCCTCATCCCTTTCGATGGTGGGAAAAACTCCTGGGAAAACGAGTCCAAACACCGTGGCCTAACGACCGCGAGCTTTGGGATTTTGATTCTTTTTATTAAGCGATGGCTTAAGCAAGCTGAATATCCAAGAAAGTGTCGTTGTTTATGTTAGCTAATCTTCTATTTCCTTTTTTAATCTTGCTGACCGTTGGCTTAAATACTCTCGCACAAACATTGTTAAAATTGGGAGCCGGTCAAAATCCCTTAAATCTTTACTTGCTGGGTGGGATTTTAGTTTATGGTCTCAGTACAGTTTTCTATATTTTAGTTTTGGGGAAGTTTAATTTATCAGTTGCTTATCCAGTGGTGATTGGCTTAACGGTGGTAGCAACGACGATTGCCGGAGCAGTTATTCTCAGGGAGAAAGTTTCTCCGGTTGATTGGGTGGGAGTGGGATTGATGCTCAGTGGAATTTGCGCGATCGCTTTTGGCAGATTGTCTTCAATAACATAGTTAGTATTCTATCGGCAACCTTCTAAGCTACTGCTCTAGCCTACAAGCTTGAATCGCAAAATTAGTCGATTTTGCGATTTTTTTGCTGTTTTTATGAGTTAAAAATTTAAAACTACTAGAGGCTCAACTTTTTAAAGTTTTAATAAAGACCCTCTATTTGTTTACTGTATCTTTACAGATATCTCAGTATTTTCCGCTTAGAATATTTAATTAGAGAAAATTGATTTTTTCGACTAAGAATACATTTCTATTATACATGAATCTATCTAAAGGTATAGATTCATTTTCATGAAAAAAGAGGCGATCGCATGAAAGCAGTGATACTGGCTGGAGGCCTTGGAACTCGACTCACGGAAGAAACCACAATCAAACCAAAGCCGATGGTGGAAATTGGTGGACGACCTGTGCTGTGGCATATTATGAAAATTTACGCAGCTTATGGAATCAACGATTTCATTATCTGCTGTGGTTATAAAGGCTACGTAATTAAGGAGTATTTTGCCAACTACTTCTTACATATGTCCGATGTCACGTTTGATATGCGGTTTAACCAAATGAATGTGCATTGTGGCTATGCCGAACCCTGGCGAGTCACGTTGGTAGATACCGGAGATCAAACGATGACCGGAGGACGCTTAAAGCGAGTTAGAGAGCATATTGGGAATCAAACCTTTTGCTTTACTTATGGAGATGGCGTAGCGAATGTCAATATTCAAGAGCTAATAGACTTTCATCGAGAGCAAAAGTGTTTGGCAACCTTGACTGCAACTCAGCCACCGGGACGTTTTGGAGCGATTTCTTTAGAACCCGATCAACATAAAATTACCACTTTTCGGGAGAAGCCTGAAGGGGATGGTGCTTGGATTAATGGGGGTTACTTTGTTCTAGAGCCGGAAGTCATTGATTATATTGAAGATGACTCCACAATTTGGGAGCAAGAACCCCTGAAAAAATTATCTCAAGATGGACATCTGGCTGCTTACAGACATCCTGGTTTTTGGCAACCAATGGATACTTTACGAGATAAGAACTACCTAGAAGAACTTTGGAAGAGTGGGAATGCTCCTTGGAAAGTTTGGTAACAAATTTTTAGGATAAACACTCATCCATTTCAGTTGCAGGGGCAAGAACTCTTATGTATGATTTTGCAATTATTGGCGGCGGGATTGTTGGACTTTCTACAGCAATGGCTTTGGGCAAACGCTATCCCTCTGCCCGTATAGTGGTGCTGGAAAAAGAGAGCCAGTGGGCTTATCACCAAACTGGCAATAATAGTGGCGTGATTCACGCTGGCATTTATTACAAACCAGGAAGTTTCAAAGCTAAATTTTGCCGAGAAGGAAGCCGCTCAATGGTAGAATTCTGCCGAGAGCATGGCATTGCACACGAAGTCTGCGGCAAAGTAATTGTGGCAACGGAGGAAAAAGAGCTGCCACGATTAGAAAGCCTCTATCAACGCGGCTTGGAAAATGGGTTAAAAATTAGCAAGATTAGTGCAGAGGAAGTCAAAGAAATTGAACCTCATGTCGCCTGTATCGCGGGTATTCGGGTGTACGCAACCGGGATTGCCGATTACAAGCAGGTGGCTCGGAAATATGCTGAGCTAGTTGAAGCCCAAGGTGGAGAACTTCGCCTCAATACCAAAGTTGAGAAAATTGTTGGAACGGGGGAGAATCAGGTACTTGAGACAAATAACGGCACGTTTGAAACGCGCTTTGTCATCAATTGTGCCGGACTGCATAGCGATCGCGTTGCCAAATTAGGAAACGTCGATCCACAAGCGAAAATCGTCCCTTTCCGGGGAGAATACTACGAACTCACGCCAGAAAAACGCTATCTCGTCAAAACCCTGATTTATCCGGTTCCTAACCCAGATTTTCCTTTCCTGGGCGTTCACTTCACCCGGATGATTGATGGAAGCGTCCACGCAGGACCCAATGCCGTTCTCAGCCTCAAGCGTGAAGGCTACAAAAAGACAGACTTTAATCTGCGAGATTTTGCTGAAGTGATGACCTATCCCGGTTTTTGGAAACTAGCGGCAAAACACGCCGACGAAGGCATTCAGGAAATCATTCGCTCCTTCAGTAAAGCCGCCTTTGTGCGGAGCTTGCAAAGACTGATTCCGGAAGTGCAGTCAGATGACCTAATTCCCACCCACGCCGGGGTTCGCGCTCAAGCTTTGATGAACGATGGCAAGTTAGTGGACGACTTTTTAATTGTCAAAGGCGATCGCTCCGTCCACGTTTGCAATGCGCCTTCCCCCGCGGCTACCTCTTCCCTGGAAATTGGCAAAGCAATCGTAGAGCAAATTCCGGAACCCCAACCCCTACAAACAACTGTTAGCGTTTAGGAATTGAACGAATGAAAGTATTAGTAACCGGAACAGAAGGCTATCTTGGCTCGTTACTCGCCCCCCTTTTGATGAAACGCGGACACGAAACGATCGGGGTAGACACCGGCTTCTACAAAGTAGGTTGGCTGTATAACGCCACCGATTTAACTGCCAAAACCCTCAACAAAGATTTGCGGCACATCACACCAGAAGACTTAGAGGGGGTCGAGGCAATTGTTCACATGGCAGAACTTTCCAACGATCCCGCCGGACAACTCTCACCCAATATCACCTACGACATTAACCATAAAGGTTCAGTTCGCCTTGCCAATCTAGCGAAGGCAGCGGGTGTGCGGCGCTTCGTTTATATGTCTTCTTGCAGCGTCTACGGCGTCGCCACAAAAGATGATGTGACGGAAGAATCTCCCGTCAACCCCCAAACTGCTTATGCAGAATGTAAAACCTTCGTAGAAAGAGATGTCAAGCCACTCGCCGATGACGATTTTTCTCCGACCTTTCTGCGAAATGCCACTGCTTTTGGGGCATCTCCCAGAATGCGGTTTGATATTGTTTTAAACAACTTGGCGGGCTTAGCTTGGACAACGAAAGAAATCAAAATGACCAGCGACGGAACTCCCTGGCGTCCGTTGGTTCACGCCCTTGATATCTGTAAGGCAATTATCTGCACCTTAGAAGCGCCCCGTGACATCGTTCACAACCAAATTTTCAACGTCGGAGACACCGCTCATAACTATCGAGTGAAAGAAATTGCGGAAATTATTGCCTCAGTCTTCCAAGGATGCCAGTTAACTTTTGGAGAAAACGGTTCGGACAACCGCAGCTATCGAGTTTCTTTCGAGAAAATTAACAAAACCCTACCGGGATTTAAGTGTGAATGGGATGCCCGACGGGGTGCCCAGCAGTTATTCGATTTGTTCAAGCAAATTGATATGACTGAAGATATCTTCTTGTTCCGAGGTTTCACTCGCTTGAAGCAGCTAGAGTACCTAATTCGCACCCAACAAATTGATCGAGATTTTTTCTGGAGTAAGGAGTTATTAAATCATGGCGATCGCTAAGTGTCGTTTTTGCAGCAAATCCCTTGAGCACACCTTTGCCGATCTAGGGATGTCACCCATTGCCAATGACTACCTAACACCAGAACAGCTGCGTCGGGCAGAAAAAAGTTACCCACTTCATGCCTATGTTTGCGAAAGTTGCCTTTTGGTGCAGCTAGAAGAGTTTGAATCTCCCGATCATATCTTTGGGGATGGAGACTACGCTTACTTTTCTTCTTACTCAGACAGTTGGTTGCGTCATGCCAAAGCTTACACGGACTTGATGGTAGAAAGGTTTGGGTTTGACAAAAATCATCAAGTCATTGAAATTGCTAGTAATGACGGCTACCTGTTGCAGTATTTCCATGAAAAGGGAATCCCGGTTTTAGGAATCGAACCAGCGGCAAATGTAGCAAAAGTCGCAGAGGAAAAAGGAATTCCCAGCTTAGTCAAGTTCTTTGGGGTGGAAACAGCTAAGGAACTGGCAGCAGAGGGGAAGCAAGCCAATCTGTTGTTGGGCAACAACGTCCTCGCCCACGTTCCGGATGTGAATGATTTTGTAGCGGGAATGAAGATAGCCTTGAAGCCAGATGGCATCTTGACAATGGAATTTCCCCATTTGTTACAGCTGATGCAGCAAAATCAGTTTGACACAATTTATCATGAGCATTTTTCCTACTTCTCCTTCTTAACCGTCGAAAAAATCTTTGCAGCTCACGGTTTGACCTTATTTGATGTCGAAGAAATCCCGACTCACGGCGGTTCGCTGCGAATTTACGGCAAGCATGACAATGCGGCTGAGCCAGCCATGAGCGATCGCGTCAATCAATTAAAATCCAAGGAAACCCAGGCAGGCTTAGATAAGATAGACACCTATCTGACCTTTGGAGAAAAAGTCAAAGAAACCAAGCGCAAGCTACTGACTTTTTTGATTGAAGCGAAACAACAGGGGAAAGCGATCGCAGGGTATGGTGCCCCAGCCAAAGGCAATACCCTCCTAAATTATTGTGGAGTTCGCACAGACTTTGTTGATTTTACGGTAGATCGCAGCCCTCACAAGCAAGGAACCTTTCTACCCGGCACTCATATCCCCGTCCTCAACCCCGACGAAATCCGCGAAAGACAGCCTGACTACCTGCTAATTTTGCCTTGGAACCTCAAAGAGGAAATTATGCAGCAGATGGCATTTATTCGAGAGTGGGGAGGCAAATTTGTAGTCCCAATTCCAGAAGTGCAAGTTTACCTATGATATTCACCGAAACCAAACTCAAGGGTGCCTTTATTATTGACATAGAGCAACGAGAAGATAATCGAGGATTATTTGCTCGGACTTTTTGTGCCAATGAATTTGCAGATCGTGGATTAAAGCCAAACGTTGCCCAATGCAACCTATCCGTGAACTACAAAAAAGGGACGTTGCGGGGTATGCATTATCAAGCAGCCCCCGCCAGCGAAACAAAATTAGTTCGCTGTACCCGTGGTGCCATATACGATGCAATCGTCGATATGCGTCCAGAATCGCCCACGTATTTGTGTCATGTTGGCATCGAACTAACCGCTGAAAACCGGCGTGCCCTGTATATTCCTGAAATGTTTGCCCACGGTTTCCAAACCCTAACCGATGACGCCGAAGTGGTATATCAGATGAGCGAGTTTTATACACCAGGGTATGAGCGCGGGCTGCACTATGACGACCCCATCCTGGGGATTGAATGGCCCTTACCCGTCAGTGAAATTTCCGAAAAAGATTTATCCTGGCCTTTGTTCAGCTCTTATGTTCTTGTCGGGGCATAATTTTTTTCTAACTATTGAGCGAGTTGTTCGATACAGAACTACCCGCTCAATGTTTGGATAATGTAGAGTGAATTGAGCGCTACAACCCTTAAGGAAATAGCAAAGTGAACACAATCTTTTTCGATTCTGATGTTAACGATGAGGTGAGGCGAAAACATCTTTTCAACGGACAGATTTTTGTCTTCTCACCCCGTCCAAGTGCGATCGCGCTGTGCGAATTAGCTCGCGAACTTACCCAAGAAGCGTTTGGTTCTCTAGATCCACGAGAAGCACAATTTAGCCTCCCCGTCGAAAAGTTTGTGGAGATTGTCGCTCCGCTCAAGCCCAGATTTATCCATCACCCCAAGTCAAAGCAGCTGATTCGGGAACTGCTAGAGGATCTTGGCTGCGAAATGAACAAAACCTATTTCGACGTTCCGCGCATGAGGGTTGTGTGTGATGGCACCTACCTCAACGCAGGGGTTGCTTATCCGCTGCACCCGCATCGTGACACCTGGTACGCCGCTCCCCTCTGCCAGATGAACTGGTGGCTTCCCATCTACGACTATGAATCCGAGAGTTCGATGGCATTTCAGCCCCGCTACTGGAGCCAGCCAGTAAAAAATGGCTCTAGCGAGTACAACCACTATGAGTGGAACCGGGAGGGGCGGAAAAACGCCGCCCAGCATATCAAGAAAGATACCCGGAAGCAACCCCGCCCATTAGAACACGTCGATCTCGATCCGCAGATCCGAGTCGTTACCAAACCAGGCGGAATCATCCTCTTCTCTGGCGCACAGCTGCATTGGACAGTGCCCAACACCTCCGGACGCACGCGCTTTAGCATCGACTTCAGAACTGTACACCTCGACGATGTTATCGCTAAGGGCGGCGCACCGAATCTCGACTCCGCGCCTCAGGGCACTACGCTCAGAGAACTCATGCGGGGTAGCGATCTCACTCGCATTCCTGATGACATCATTGCGCTCTACGAAAACGAGCCACCACCCAGTGAGGAGGGGCTTGTGTTCCAACCTCCGGCGGAAGTCCTAAACTCTGTTCGTTAGAAGTTAACGAGCATTCAGCAAACACTTCCAGCTCCAGATGATGCCCTCTTCGGTTTAGGATCTCCCCCAATCCCTTTTTAAAAGGCAATTGGGGGGATCTCCGAGAGCTGAAATGACCGACTCAGATGTATTGCCATCTGATGCAGCAACTAACAATCCTGTAAAGGTCGCTAAAATCAGTGCTAACTTTACGGGTGCTGAAGCTAGTATTAAGGACGTTCGAGTTGCCCTTGATTTTTTGCAAAAGAGGCTTAAAGTTGTGAACCTCACCGATCTGAAGAGAGTTCTTAACCCTAATGAGATTGGCAACGAGATGTACCAGGTGATCTCAAAGCTATATCCGATTTGCCGCAGTATTACGGGAAATGGCTTTCGAGAAACTCTCAAAATTATTCAAGAACTCATTCCCTTAGAAATTCACGAGGTACCGACGGGAACAGAAGTGTTTGACTGGACGGTTCCGAAAGAGTGGAATATTAAAGATGCCTACATCAAAAATTCTCAGGGTGAGCGAGTCGTAGACTTCCAAAAATCTAACTTGCACGTTGTCAATTACAGCGTGCCGGTTCGGAAAAAAATGCCCTTGCAGGAACTGAAAGAACACCTGTTTACCCTACCAGATACTCCTGAGTGGATTCCTTATCGGACTTCTTATTATAAAGAAACTTGGGGCTTTTGTTTGAGCCACAAGGAATTTTTAGAACTAAAAGATGAAGAGTATGAAGTCTGCATTGATTCATCTTTAGAACCGGGAAGCCTGACTTATGGCGAGTATTACATTAAAGGAGAAAGCCCAGACGAAGTTTTAATCTCCTGCCATGCTTGTCATCCATCTCTGTGTGATGATAATCTATCGGGCATCGCTCTAAGTGCCTATTTAGCAAAACATCTCAGCTCGATTTCTCTGAGAAACTCTTACCGATTTCTATTTATTCCAGGAACGATTGGTTCCATTACTTGGCTGTGTTTAAATGAAGCCCAAGCCCAAAAAATTAAACACGGATTGGTCGTAACGTGTGTGGGAGATCCAGGCAAAGTTACTTATAAGAGAAGCCGCCAAGGCGATGCCCAAATCGATAGAGCCAGCCTTCACGTTTTAAAGCATTCGGGGCAAGAGCATGAGATTATAGATTTCTTCCCCTATGGCTACGATGAGCGGCAGTATTGTTCGCCGGGGTTCAATCTGGCTGTGGGTTGTTTTATGCGATCGCAGCACGGTGAGTTTCCCGAATACCACACATCGGCAGATAATCTAGATTTTGTACAACCGCAATATCTGGCTGACTCATTCTCTAAATGTTTGTCAATTTTCCACGTTTTGGAAGGCAATGGGACTTACTTAAATCAAAATCCTAAATGCGAGCCGAGACTGGGAAAAAGGGGTCTATATAAAGGAATTGGCGGGCAGAAAGAGGGGGCACTGAATGAAATGGCAATTTTGTGGGTTTTGAATTTAGCCGATGGCAATCATACCTTGCTAGACATAGCAGACAGGTCGGGTTTAGCATTTGATGAGATTAAAAGAGCAGCAGATGCTTTACTAGAACATGATTTATTGAAAGAGTGTTTGAAATCAGCAGCCGTCGGCTGAGATTAATCTAAATCCTTGCATCCAAAATTGAATGTCAACCTTAAAAGACAAAATTGCAGTTGTAACGGGAGCGAGTAGCGGAATTGGCAAAGCGATCGCTCTCGGTTTGGCAGAGCAAGGAGTAACGCTTTGCCTAGTGGGACGTAATTTAGAAGCTCTAGAGGCAGTTGCCGAAACTGCCAGAGCAACTGCATCCAAAGTTCTGCTTTATCAAGTTGATCTGACGCTAGACGAAGACATTCAGCAGCTAAAAACTCGGCTTGAGCAAGATGTAGGAGATGTTGATCTGCTTGTTCATAGTGCTGGTGTCATCACTTTAGGACACATGAAAACCGCCTCCCTGGAAGACTTTGACTGGCAGTACCGCGTCAATGTTCGCGCTCCTTATGCGCTGACACAAGCTTTGCTCAGTGCGATCGCACTTCGTCAGGGTCAGATCGCGTTCATCAACTCGACCGTGGGTTTGAATGCGAGAGGCGGTGTGGGACAATATGCTGCAACCAAGCACGCACTGAAGGCGATCGCTGACAGTCTGCGAGAAGAAGTCAACGCAGATGGCGTGCGCGTTCTCAGCATCTACCCCGGACGCACCGCTAGTCCCATGCAAGCATCGGTTCAAGAGATAGAGGGTCGAGAATACCAGCCAGATCGCTTGCTGCAACCAGAAGATGTAGCCGCCGTGGTACTCAATGCCCTCAGTTTGCCCCGCACCGCCGAAGTAACTGACATCAACATTCGACCTTTGAGAAAAGCTTAAATTTCCTTGAGGTTCATAGAATCAAAGACACATTTGGGTAATAACCAAAGGCTTAATAGGCGTCATAATCCTCAACTTTATGTTTTCACGAGCTGAGATATCATTTGTCTGACCTTATCTTCAGAACTTTTTATAGCATTTATAGGAGTTAAATCAGGTTTTCTATGAAAAATTACTTGATTTTCATTCTTTTAATCTTAGGGGCAGTTGGGCTAAATAGCCTTGCTGATAAATACTTAAAAAAGCAATGGAATTTATGGTTAGGCTATGGATTCCCTGTCTTACTTATGATGCTATTTTTATGGAATATTTCTAATCCACCTGCACAAAATTTATTTGCTGACTTTGACAAAGCTTATTACCCAGCGGGTCGTCTTGTACTAGAAAATCCCCCAGATTTATACCTACCAGATAAAAATTGCTTAGGACAACCTGATTGTCCGGCTGGGACTTTTGTAAATATTCCAATAATTGCCTATTTATTTACTCCTTTTTCATTGTTAAGTAAGCAAAATGCCCACATTTTGCTGATGTTTTTAAGTGGCATTGCGATTCTCTTCACTTACTATTTACTAATCAAGCTAGGCGAACTAACAACCGAAAAACAAAAAATCGCCCTACTCGGACTATTTGCGATCAATGGTCCTCTTTATTACAATTTGCGAGAAGGAAATTCGACTCATTTTGTCTTGTTGTTGCTAATCGCAGCTTTTTTTTGCATCCAGGCTAAACGCGAAATTTGGACGGGTGCGCTCTTAGCGATCGCTGCTTTGATTAAAATTCCCTTGTTCCTTTTTGGTGTTTACTTTGTAATGAGAAGTCGATGGCGAGTAGTGGCGGGGTTTAGTGCAGCGCTACTGGCAATTGTCGGAGCATCAATCCTTTTGTTCGGTTTCGATTTACATCAGACTTGGTTTGAGATGTGCATTCAGCCTTACGCTGGAAAGCCAATCGCCGCCTACAACAGTCAGTCACTTGATAGCTTCTTAGCTCGTTTGCTAACTGACGGTGGTCTTACTAAGTGGCTGCCTCTAGAGGTAGGATTGGGGTTCAAACTGGTGCGGTACGCATTGCTCTCACTGCTGTTTGGTGCGACTATTTGGATTTGCTGGCGCTCAAAAAAACCTGTCACATTAGAAGAAGAAAATTTAGAGCTTTCTGTTGTCCTTTGTTTAGCACTGCTTACAAGTCCTATCTCTTGGACTCACTACTATCTCTTGTTGCTACTACCTTTATCTCTCTATCTAGGCAACAAATTAGCAGTCCCTAATAAACAGCTTTGGTCTAGCCTAATAATATTAGGCATTTTATTGATATCGTTGCCTGTTACCTATACTCTGGCTTACTTCAAACCAGGAAATGCTCAATTTCTGAGTTATTTAGTATCCAGGGTGTTTATCTCTCATTACTTCTTCGGCGGCATCTTACTACTGGGAGTCTTGTTGGCTGCTCGATGGCAGAATTCAAAACGCTTTCAGCAATCTCAAAGTAGTCTTGGTTCTCTGTAACCCTGCTTTGTGACCATGCTTTATGGCATTAATTCTTAAGGTGTCAGTATGATTGTTTTTGTTATACCGCTCAGAAGTCAGCAATCTTCAAATTCTTGGGAGCGCGTTTTTAAGTTATTTGAAAGATGTATCAAGTCAATCTGCAATCAAACTTCACCAGATTTTAGGGTGATTTTTGTTAGTCACAAAAACCAAAATATTGAGTTGAATCATCCTCACATTACCTACATTGAAGTAGATTTACTACCGCCAGGTCCAGCTTTAAAAACTGCGGCTATGGAGAAATAGACAGCTCCTGATTTGGCTGATAAGTGTTTAGACAAGTTGCAAAAAATGATGGCAGGTTTCATCTATGCTCAACAGCTAAAACCCTCTCATATAATGCTGTTGATGCCGATGACTGTGTAAGTAAGCATTTGGCAGAATTTGTCAATCAGCATCCTCAATCTAATGGATGGTTTGTAGATAAGGGCTATGTATATCAGGAGGGTAGCCAACTCATATATTACAAAAAATATGCTTTCAATAGATCGTGTGGAAGCTGCCGAATTGTCCGGTACGATTTGTATAATTTGCCTGAAAAGATGGAAGATGCCAAGCTAACTTCTCTTATTCGCCTTGATTCTCATAAATTAACCGAGATCAAGCAGGGAGAAAGACTTAAGCAATTACCCTTTGAAGGTGCTGTTTATATTATCGGAAATGGAGAAAATATTTATCAGACAGGTTTCGACACCTTCTTTGGTGCTAAGGCGGGAATCACGTTAAGCCTTCGCTCTTGGATAAGAGAAGCCTTCAATTATCGATTTATAACGAAATCAATTCGTAGCGAATTTGGCTTATATAAACTGAACTAGCAATTCTAAATAAGCCTTACAAGGAAAAATAGTTATAAAGCAGTTCATTCATTTGATAGGTTGCGCGATCGCATTACTTCTTTTTCGCATACGTCCCAAAAATAGAGAATAATATTCACTAAGCCTAATATCTTGCTTCCGTCTTCTAAAATAACTGGAGTTCCTTCACCCTTAATAGGCAATAAGTCCGCCATACCAGAGATTATAAATAAACTAAACCCGACTAGCAACAGAATATAGGGCGTTGATAATATTCTGCGCCAAAATGCAACGATATAGCTCACTAAACCAAGACCGTATAGGGAATACATAATTACCTTTGGGATACCCACTAATAAATCCAGCGTCAACGTGAGCCGAAATATATCATCCAGTAGAAAGATAGTCAGCGCAATCGCAGAGAAGAAGATAAATGGATCGCCTTTGTGACTATGACGAATTCTTTTTAGTAAGGTAAAGCTAAATAAACAGATCGTTAAAGAGATGCACCAGAGGATTTCTGAAAAGTGAGTGAAAAGAGCCAGGTAAGGGATGTCTTTACGAAAAGGTTCAGCAAATAGAAGTTTTATGAAATTAACTCTGGCATAGTAGTCTGAACCGTAGTAGGTGCCTGCCATTTTGACATAGACTGTCATTCCCAGAAACAGTAACAGCACTAGACCATTAAAAACGAGAACGGAGCGGTCTTCTAGGATTTGCTTTTTGATGTCTTGCCAGATTTTTTTTATTTTTAAATTACGCATTTTTATTCAGCTTGTTCTATTAATTTTATACTGGAAAAATGCAATCAACTTAAACACTTAATTTATTGTACATTTTTATGTACTTGAGTATAAATAATTTTGAGCGAACAAGTCTAGAGAACCGGGTAATCTCTTTAATTTATCCCCGGACTGAAGCTTTCTGTACTTCAAGGAATACAGCAGACGAATAGATAGCTTAAGCAGCTAAAAAGAGTTGGAGCCACAAAGGGTTAGGGAGACAATCAAGCGAAATTCTGTAATCTAGTCATTGGGTCAGCTTAAGTTATGTTCGTTTTATCGTTACTGTTTATTTTTGCATTAGGCTTAGTATGCCTCAACCTAAAATATTTAAAGGATCGTTAGGTTATTGTCTTTAGTTCCGGCTTGGAACCGTGTTAAGAAAGTCGGTATAGTAATTGACAGCTTCTCGCATGGCTGCTGTTACATATCTGAGCTTTTAGGGAACGCTAAAATATAACCTCAATGAGGTAAGTCTTTTAGTTTGGTTTCGGTACAGTTTTTGTCTTGGATTAAGGTAATAAAGAGAAGGAGTAACTACCTATGGCAACAAGCATCATGCAGCGTAATAATGTCCAGATGCTGGGTGATGGCAGCCAGACAATCATCTTTGCCCACGGTTTTGGCTCGGATCAGACTGCTTGGAGACATCAGGTAGCAGCCTTCGCGCCCGATTTTCGCATTGTACTGTTCGACCACGTAGGGGGGGGTAAGTCAGATTTTTCTGCCTATAGTCCGCGCCGCTACAGCAGCTTGTATAGCTATGCTGAGGATTTGCTGGATTTATGTGCCGAGTTAAAGTTAACCAAGAGCATCCTGGTGGGGCACTCGGTCAGCGGGATGGTTAGTTTGCTGGCAGCATTAGTCGAGCCTGATTGCTTTAGCCAACTGATCTTTCTAGATGCGTCCCCCCGTTATCTCAACGATGACGGATATGTTGGTGGCTTCGAGCAGTCTGACTTAGATACACTCTATGCAGCCATGTCAACCAACTACTATGCTTGGGCTAGCGGTTTTGCGCCGATCGCAATGGCTACTCAGGATAAACCTGAATTGGCAGCGGAGTTTGCTAATACGCTAGCCGCTATCCGTCCAGATATCGCGCAAGCGGTCGCTAAAGTGATTTTCCAGTCTGACCACCGAGATGATTTACCGCGATTGAATGTGCCGACTGTGATTTTACAGGCAAGCGATGATATTGCCGTACCGCCTGAAGTTGGTCAGTACATGGCAGATAAAATTCCTCAAGGTAAGCTGATGAATATCGCTGCTAGAGGACACTTACCGCATATCAGCGCTCCCGACGTGGTAACGAGTGCAATTGCCCAATGTATCGCCGCTTAAACTTAAATCTTCTTCGATCGCGGTTGCTGCTTTGTCCTCCTGACCGACTACCGACATTTAGAGCCGTCCTAATCTGGCTAACCCTCTTTTTCGTAGGACTGGGCGTGCTGGATGGATGGAAGCCTATGCAGATGGTCGCCCCAGTCATCTTGATAATATGCACGCTTCTGCCCCTACCAGCGGTGCAAGTCGCACCCGCCGCAGGTCTTTGCATTCTCTTCTTGGGACTGCTGCATGGTGATTGGCGGCTAACCCGCCAGTCACTTGAGCTGGGCAGTGTGGCTGTGTTCGGAACGCTTGTAGGCTCTTTCCTGCGGGGAATCGAGTGGCGGTTGGCGTCCCAATCGGTGCTGAGTACTCTTACCAATACCGATACCAGAAATTCTCCCGATATACCGATCCGGCAAGCCCTGATCTTACTGCGAGAGTTTGTTTGTGCCGATGCAGCGATCGCGCTACGCCAACTTGATGATGTCACCGCTGAAGCCTTGGTGTGTATTCCCCAGCAGGCGCTGCCAGATCAATTGACAACGCCCACCTTGTTTGAGAAAGCGATCGCTCAAAATCGCTGTCTCTACTATCCAAACTACCCCGCTACTCCCGGTGCTTCTCATGTCTTGGTCGCTAAAGGGACTCAATCCCTCGCCATCCTTCCATTTCAGTATCCCGGTAGGGGCACGACTTTATCAGCGCCCCATAGCGGTGCAATTTTGCTGATCTGGCATCGCCAGACCAGTATCTCCCCACGTCTGCGCCAATTTATTGAGTCGCTACTTGGCGAGTTACGCACCCTTCTACAGTTCAGCGATACCACCTTGCGGCTGGAGAATCTACAAGCCCGCTTCGGTGCCATGTTAGAGACAATCCATCAGGGAGTGGTATTTGTAGATGAAAGTGGGGAGCAAGGGTGGATCAATCAAGCCGCTGCCGAGCAACTGGGACTCACCCCAGGGGCTGTAGAACCCCCCGTGCTAGCTCAGGCGATGGCATTGCTACGCACTAGCGCTGATAATCAACAGGAAATCGTGGCGCAGGCAGCAAAGTTTTTTTCCCAACCTCAAGCAGTCATTCGCAACTGGATCTGGGTGTTCAAAGGCGACACGCCAAAAACCCTGAGTATCTCTAGCACAGCGACGCGGGTACACGACGTGCCCGGTCGCCTCTGGATATTCGATGATATTACCGAGCGGTATTTCGCGCAACTGGCGCTTGTCGAGCGTACTCAGGAATTATCCCAGGCGAATCTGGAACTGGAAAAGGCAAAAGCAGCTGCTGAAGCAGCGACTCGCATTAAGAGTCAATTCCTCGCCAATATGAGCCACGAAATCCGCACCCCGATGAATGCAATTATCGGCATGACGGGACTGCTACTCAATACTGAGCTAACCTCCCAGCAGCGAGATTTTGTAGAAACAACCCAAAGCAGTGGCGATGCATTGCTAACGCTAATCAACGATATTCTTGACCTTTCTAAAATTGAGTCAGGCAAGCTGGAATTAGAAAAGCATTCTTTTAATTTGCGAGTTTGTGTTGAAGAAGCCCTGGATTTATTAGCTTTCAAAGCAGCCGAAAAAAATCTGGAATTAGCATATTTAATTCATCCAGGAACCCCACTCTCGATTGTGGGAGATGCCAGCCGGTTGCGCCAAATTTTAGTGAATTTGCTCAGTAATGCGGTCAAGTTTACTCAAACTGGCGAAGTGATTGTATCGGTCAGTGCAAAAGAGGCGATCGCTCAGGAAGAATCGGAAATCGGTCATGAGCAAACCCACTCATTGCCCGATTACCAAATCCAATTTGCGGTTAAAGACACCGGCATTGGGATTCCCGCCAACCGGATAGACCGCCTGTTCAAGTCTTTCAGCCAGGTCGATGCTTCTACAACTCGCCAGTATGGGGGCACCGGGTTAGGACTCGCGATTAGCAATCATCTGAGCGAAATGATGGGCGGTCAGATGTGGGTCGAGAGCCTGGGAGCGATCGCGGGAAATCCTCCTTCTAACTGGCAACCTACAATCAAAAAAGATCCGGGTGCAAGGAACAACCCTGAATTTCATTCTCCCCTTCCTCCTCCCCTTCAAGAAGGCGAAAGCGTTGCGGCGGTAAAGCCGCTAGGACCGACATCCCTTGCTACGCTCTCGGTCGCGAACAGCCCTCATCCAGACGTAGGCGCTACTTTTTATTTCACCATTGTTGCGGCATCAGCTCCCAATGTCTCTGCGATCGCTTCTCAAAATCCTCAACCTCAGTTAGATGAAAAGCGGCTCCTAATCGTGGATGATAACGCTACAAATCGCCAAATATTGACGCTACAAGCCCAATCTTGGGGAATGCTGACTTGGGCGGCTGAATCTGGTTTTGAAGCCCTCGACTGGTTGAACTTAGGGGAACCGTTTGATATCGCCATTCTGGATATGCAAATGCCACACATGGATGGTCTGACTTTAGCGGCTAAAATCCGTCAGCTGCCTAACTATGAAAAATTACCCTTAATTGTGTTGACCTCCATCGACAGGCCAGAAAGGAGTCATGATGTCCAAGCCGTCGATTTCGCGGCATTCCTCACCAAACCCGTTAAACAATCCCATCTCTATAATGTCTTGAGCCATATCTTGGGCGAACAGCCGATCCCGGTGAAACCCTCGCGCCCAAATCTACCGGCAATCAATCCCCAACGAGGGGTACAATTTCCCCTGCGGATTCTGTTAGCAGAAGACAATATTGTGAATCAAAAGGTAGCCTTGTATTTACTATCACAGATGGGCTATCGAGCAGATATTGCCAGTAATGGATTAGAAGTGCTAGAAGCTCTACATCGCCAATCCTATGACGTGGTACTGATGGATGTGCAGATGCCAGAAATGGATGGATTGACAGCGACTCGCCGCATCATTGGGGAATGGTTGCCTGCTTCTCGTCCCCGCATCATTGCCATGACAGCGAATGCGATGCAAGGAGATCGAGAAGAATGTCTCAAGGCAGGCATGGATGACTACCTAAGCAAACCGATCCGAACCGAGGAACTCATCCAAGCTTTGAGCAAGTGTCAGCCTTTAAGCGAGGCTGAGAAACCAGGATTGTTAGCGAAGCAGCACGTTAGCGAAGCCAAGAGCGATCGCGCCTTAGTCCAGACTGAGGCAGAAATAGACAGTTTAGTGCAGACTGAGGCAGAAATAGACAGTAGAAGAATTCCCCCCGTCATCCCGTCACCCCCTCACCCCTCTCTTCCGACTCCCCAACTCAGTCCTCAGTCCTCTGTCCTCAGTCCTTCTATCGACAGTGGGAGAATTCCCCCCGTCATCCCGTCACCCCCTCACCCCTCCCTTCCGACTCCCCAACTCAGTCCTCAGCCCTCTGTCCTCAGCACTTCTATTGATGCCAAAGTGTTGCAATCATTTCGCAAAATGGTCGGTGAAGATGCCGAGGCGATTTTAGGAGAGATGATCGATTGCTACCTCGACGATGCGCCAAAACTCTTAGAAGCGATCGCGATCGCAGTTGCCCAAGCAAATGCACCCCAGTTGCAACGCACCGCTCACACCCTCAAGTCAAGCAGTGCCACCCTAGGTGCCACAACCCTCGCCCAACTCTGTAAAGAGTTAGAAATCATGGCTCGGACTGGAAATATTAAAAATGCATTAGACAAATTGCCGCAGCTTGAAGCTGAGTATGAACAAGTTAAGGCGGATTTGCACTCTCAACGCCAGCCAAATTAGCTATGAACACCACCGACGCTAATCAACATACTCCCCTCATCCTCGTTGTAGATGACGACAAATTCATGCGGCTTCAACTTCGCCGAGCGATGGAACAAGCCGGATACGAGGTAGCAGAAGCAAGCGACGGAGAGGAAGGTTTAGCCGCCTACACGCGCCTACACCCAGATATTGTGCTGCTGGATGCCATGATGCCAGTGATGGATGGTTTTACCTGCTGTCATCTATTGCGTACCCTTCCAGAGGGTGATTCTCGTGGAGAGAAGTTTGGCGATTCTCCTACAGCGACGGGAACTGCTGAAAAAAGTCGCCCCCCTAGAGGATCGCGGAACACACCCGTATTGATGATTACGGCTCTTGAAGATCAAGAATCGGTCGATCAAGCATTTGAGGCAGGTGCCATCGATTACATTACCAAGCCGATTCACTGGGCAGTTCTGCGCCAGCGCGTGCGTCGTGTCCTCCAAGCTAGCCAAGCAACAGAGGAATTGCGACAGCAAACTGAGCGGGCACAAATGAGCGAGGAGCGACTAAGGTTAGCCCTAGAAGCTGCCCACATGGGCACCTGGGACTGGAATATCCATAACGGCAAAGTTGTTTTCTCCGCAACCGCAGAAGCGAATTTTGGTCTTCCCCCAGGTTCCTTTGACGGCACCTATCAAAGCTTCCTCACCAAAATCCATCCTCAAGACCTAGAATTAGTCACTCAAGCTTTAGTACGCCCCGTGGAAGAAGGGGCGGACTATGACATCGAATACCGGATTATTTGGTCGGATGGTAGCGTTCATTGGATAGCCAGCAAAGGTCAAGTTTATTACGACCAAACCGGCAAACCCATCCGTGTGAACGGCATCAACATGGACATCACCGAGCGCAAGCACTCGGAACAAAAAATTTGCGAACAAGCGGCTCTACTGGATATCGCCACAGATGCAATTCTGGTTCAAAATCTAGACAACCAAATCTTATTTTGGAACCAAGGTGCGGAACGTCTCTATGGCTGGAAGCAAGAAGAAGCCCTCGGCAATAACACTGCTGAGCTGTTGCATAAGCAAATTTCACTAAAACTTCGAGCCGCCCAAAAAACTCTCATCGAGGAAGGAGAGTGGTATGGGGAGTTGTATCAAATGACCAAATCTGGTCGAGAAATCATTGTTGAAAGTCGCTGGACGCTCGTGCGCGATGAGGCGGAAAACCCAAAAGCAATTCTGATTGTCAACACCAATATAACCGAAAAAAAACAACTAGAAAGGCAGTTTCTCCGCGCTCAGCGTATGGAAAGCTTAGGAACGCTGGCTAGCGGCATTGCCCACGATTTAAACAATGTGCTAGCGCCTATTTTGATGTCAGTTCAACTTCTGCAAATCAAGATCCAGGATCGCCAGAGTCAACAGCTGCTTTCCATCCTCGAAACGAATGCCAAACGTGGAGCTGATTTAGTTAAACAGGTGCTTTCTTTTGCGCGAGGCATGGAAGGCGAACGGACAAATCTCCAAGTCGGGCACCTAATTTACGAGATTGCGAAGATCGCAAATGAAACTTTCCCTAAATCAATCGAGATTCATACGCATATCCAGACAAGAGAGCTGTGGCCTGTTTCTGGCGATGCTACTCAACTACATCAGGTACTGATCAATCTTTGCGTCAATGCTCGTGATGCCATGCCAGATGGCGGGACGTTGAAGATTTCCGCCGACAATACAGTAATTGATGAAAACTATGCCAGGATGAACTCAGGTGCAAAAGTGGGTTCCCATATTGTGATTAGTGTCTCTGATAGTGGAGTGGGAATGCCTACTGAGATGCTTGATAGAATCTTTGAGCCATTTTTCACAACTAAAGAAATTGGCAAAGGTACGGGTCTGGGTCTTTCAACTGTTCTTGGCATCATCAAAAGCCACGGTGGTTTTTTGAATGTATATAGCGAAGTGGGAAAAGGCACAGAATTTAAGATCTACTTGCCAGCAATCGAGGGAGAATTAACATCGCAAGCTCTAAAAAAACCATCTAATCTGTTAACTGGAAACGGCGAGTGTATTCTGGTTGTTGATGACGAAGCTTCAATTTCTCAAGTGACTCAAGCATCTCTAGAAACTTATGGCTATAAAGTTTTAACTGCGAGCGATGGGATTGAGGCAGTCGTACTGTATGCCCAGCATAAAACGGAAATTAGTGTTGTACTCCTCGATATGATGATGCCGTCTATGGACGGGCCAACAACGATTCGCACGCTACAAAAAATTAACCCGCAAGTTAAAATTATTGCGGTTAGCGGACTCTTATCTAACGATAGGGTGAGTGAGCTGGCTCGCGCTGGGGTCACAACCGTTTTGTCAAAACCCTACACTACAGAAGAGTTGTTGAAAGCCTTACATGAGATAATTATCTAATGCAAGACTTAACAGCAACTGCTCAACTGATGCCATACTTCCTCTGCATGACTTCCTGACGACAAACGTGCCAAAAGTAAAATGCGATATTGAGGATTCCCAGTAACTTCGTGCCATCTTCTAGCATTGCCGGAGTACCATTTCCTTTGATGTGCAAGATGTCCACTAAGCCAGAAATGCCAAATAAGATACCCGCAATTATCAGCAATACATAAGGCGTTGATAAAAGTTTGCGCCAGAAGCATAAACCATAAGCGATCGCGCCAGTACCGTATACTAAGTACATCACCCCTTTGGGCACCTTAGCTACATCTCTCAAAATTAAGGTAATCCGAAATAAATCGTCGGCTAATAAAACAAAAATCCCAATCGCAGAACATAAGATAAATAGATTTGCTTTGCGATTGGGAGAAATTATGTTTAGCAAGCTAAAGCTAAACAAACAAACTGTACCTGAAAGGCACCATAACACTTCAGAGACACTCGTTAATAAGCCGTAGTAGGGTCGTCGGATTGAGAAGGGATCTGCAAAAAGAAATTCAATCCCTTGACCTTTTCCCAGAAATTTTGCGTAAACTGACAGCGCCAAAAATACTAATACAGTTCCGCCATTCAAGAAGAGGATCAGGCGATCGGCTTCTATTTGCTTCTTACTTTCTTGCAAGATTTTATTAAATACGTGAAGCTGCATTCTTATTCAAATCAGTTATCACCTATTTAACATAGCTGATAACTGATTGTACCGGCTACAGTTTAAATAGAAGCCGTTCTGTAGGTTACAACTTCTTGAGGCACGGTAGGAGCCTGAGTATTGATTTTTCTGGAATAAGTAACTCTCGCTAAAGAAATCCAAGCGGCAAGCGAAAACATGGCTGGATATGCCATCTTGAGTGCCATTAAGATTTTTCCTTGCTTGAGTCCTACCAAACTCCAATGCAGTTTGAGAAACGCCTTAATTTCCTCAAGTTTCGGAATAGACGAGCGATATTTTTCATGCACTAACGGGTAGATTCTTTCCTTGATTAAGATATTGGTTTCTAACCGTTTTTGCAGTGAAAACTTCTGATTGCATCCACCCGGCCATAATGTCCGGAAGGTAAGGTACTGATTAACAAATGCGGCATCCCCATATTGGGCAATTTTAACCCAAGAGTCGATGTCATCGCAGTTACCATCTAAAGCCGAATCCCAACCGCCTGACTTGATAAAGGCATCTTTTTTGAAAGCAACTTGAACGGGTGTCCCAAAAGGAACCACTTCCATCAACATCCCGTAGTGGATATCCTCTTGTTTCACGTAAAATAGTTTGCCAGGACCGCTCGGCTTGGTGCGGGTAACTTCTTCACCGTTGACATCAACTTGAACGGCTTGACACGAGCAAATCGCTGCTTGAGGACGTTGAGCGATCGCTTTTACCATTTCCCAGACACAGTTGGGTGCCAGATAGTCATCATCATCCAGCGGTTTGATCCAGTCTCCGGTTGCCACGGCAACCCCAGCATTTACGGTAGCGGAGTGACCGCTATTGACTGGGTTGCGGTAGTAAACTACGCGATCGCCCAAGCTGCGGACGTATTCTTCGGTACCGTCCGTGGAACAGTCATCTGCTACTACCACTTCGCAGGGCAAAGTTTGCGCGAGCGCTGATTCAATCGCCCGCCGCAGCAGCGGTAAACGATTATAGGTTGTAATTACGATGCTAAATTTCAGCATATAGAGCAGCTCCTGAGCCGTTATAAAGTTATTTGTTATCAGCGCAGCTTTCTACTTAAGCCACAAAAGTCAGGTAC
The DNA here is from genome assembly GCF_039961915.1 of Trichocoleus sp. DQ-A2. NCBI lineage: Bacteria > Bacillati > Cyanobacteriota > Cyanophyceae > Leptolyngbyales > Trichocoleusaceae > Trichocoleus > Trichocoleus sp. DQ-A2. Next base: position 21,111 of record NZ_JAMPKD010000024.1, on the reverse strand, counting down.
TTTTTCAATCCATTAGTTTACTTTTTCAGCCTTTAGGGGGATGAATTAGCCGATTTTACTTACGTAAGTACACTAACATCTACCCGTAGATAGAGAATAGACTTGCAAAATTTATCCGTATAAACACTTATCTTAAGCAATTTTTTTGAAGAAAGCATCAAGATAAGGTGAAGAAAATGTATATCCCGGATAATCTTCTTAAAGTTTTCGTAAAGATATCGGCAACCCGCTATCAATTCATCGGTTTGTATCATTAAATACAAACAAATTTCACAAAAGACGCGATCGCTCGAAAACCCGATTTTACAGTATCAACTATAAACTCACCGTGCTTTTAAGGATGATAACTTCGGCAGGTTTTGGGGAACTCAGTTAAGGAAAGAAGTTTCTATTGCTGTTAGAGACGCTGCCGCCAGTGAGTCGGAGCGATGTCCCATCATCTGCTTTTACAGGCAGCTATAGTGGGAAAAGTGCCAAAGCCTACAGCACGCTGCGCTTACCGCGTAGCGATACTTGTAGGGGTTATCGTCGCCTAACCATCATGAGCGAATTCCCAGATTTTTCCGATTTAGGCTATCAAATCGAAAGAGAGCTAGGGCACAACCCTTGCGGGGGTCGAGTTACTTACCTGGCAAGCCGTACCAATACACAGCAGCGCGTCGTTATCAAGCAATTTCAGTTTGCCCATTCGGGTGCCCGCTGGTCAGACTATCAAGCTTATGAGCAAGAAATTAAGGTGCTACAGCAGCTGAACTCACCCAGCATTCCCCAGTACCTCGATTCCTTTGAAACTCCCACTGGCTTTTGCCTGGTTCAAGAATATAAACCGGCTCCCTGTGTCTCTACATCGCGTCACTTTACCCCAGAGGAAGTCAAGCAAATTGCGGTTGCCCTGTTAGAAGTTTTAGTCTACTTACAACAGCAAAATCCCCCGATTATTCATCGAGATATTAAGCCGGAAAATATCTTAGTGGATGAACAATTGAAGGTTTACCTGGTAGATTTTGGCTTGGCTCGCATCGGAGGTGGGGAAGTCGCCGCCAGCAGTACCGTCAAAGGCACGTTGGGATTTATGCCGCCAGAACAGGTGTTCAATCGTCAGCTAACCCAAGCATCTGACTTATATAGTCTCGGCGCGACGCTGATTTGCTTGCTCACCCAAACCAAATCTACTGGAATTGGCAATTTAGTTGATGAAGCTTATCGGATCGATTTTAAGCAGATGGTGCCGCATCTGAGTCGGCAATTTGTAGACTGGCTCTCAAAAATGACGGCACCCAGCCTCAAAAATCGCTTCGAGCGTGCAGCGGATGCCCTAGAAGCTCTGAGGTCGATTGATGTTCGCCGCCGCGTACTCAAGCCAAGTGATATTGTCCGCTATGCCAAGGCATTCGGAACTCTAGACCGTCCCACAAAAACTAAGATTCTTGCCGCTGGATTAGTGTTAACATCCCTGGGGTTTGCCACGGTCAAAGACAGGCCCAGTTTAGTTAAAGCGGATCTCGTCAGGCAGTTGTTGGAAACTAACCACTGTGACAGATGCGACTTAAGCTATGTTCATCTGAGTCGAGCCGATTTGAGTAACGCCTATCTAACGGGTGCCAACCTTCGGGATGCCTATCTCAGGGGTGCCAACCTCATCGGTGCCGACTTGACGGGTGCCGACCTCAGGAATGCTTACTTGGCAGTTGCCGATTTAACCATTGTTAAGTTCAGGGGTGCCAACCTCGAAGGTGCCGACCTCCAGGATGCTTACTTGGGGAGTGCCGACCTTAGAGGAGTCAAACTCAGGGATGCCAATCTGGAAGCGGCTGACCTTGAAGGTGCCGACTTGACGGGTGCTGACCTCAGGGGAGCGAACCTCAAAGATGCCAACTTAGAGGGTGTCACGATAACCGGAGCCAAGCTGACAGACACCATCATGCCCGATGGCTCGGTTCATCGATAGCTTAATGCAAGTGGTTCCAACGAGCAATCTGGATGATAGCAAAAACAGAGCGATCGCATCCGTTACTTTTGCAGCCATCTGTTATAAAAGACTCACCACCTACATCTATCGATAGGTAGGCTCATGGGTAATTTAGCAGACTTTTCTAGCCAAGGCTATCAAGTAGAACGAGAGCTAGGACAAAATCGCGCTGGGGGTCGAGTCACTTACCTGGCAACGAGTCTGGCAACGAGTACAAAAACCCAGCAGCACGTTGTGATTAAGCAGTTCCAGTTTGCCCAATCCGGTGCTACTTGGTCGGATTATGATGCTTACGAGCAAGAAATTCAACTATTGCGCTGTCTGAATCATTCCAGCATTCCCCAGTACCTCGATTCCTTTGAAACTCCCACTGGCTTTTGCCTGGTTCAAGAATATAAACCGGCTCCCTGTGTCTCTACATCGCGTCACTTTACCCCAGAGGAAATTCAGCAAATTGCTGTTTCCCTATTACAAGTTTTAGTCTACTTACAACAGCAAAATCCCCCAATTATCCATCGAGATATTAAGCCGGAAAATATCTTAGTGGATGAACAATTGAAGGTTTACCTGGTAGATTTTGGCTTGGCTCGCATCGGAGGTGGGGAAGTCGCCGCCAGCAGTACCGTCAAAGGCACGTTGGGATTTATGCCGCCAGAACAGGTGTTCAATCGTCAGCTAACCCAAGCATCTGACTTATATAGTCTCGGCGCGACGCTGATTTGCTTGCTCACCCAAACCAAATCTACGGAAATTGGCAATTTAGTTGATGAAGCTTATCGGATCGATTTTAAGCAGATGGTGCCAAAACTGAATCCACAGTTTATCCGCTGGTTGGAAAAAATGACGGCACCCAACTGTAAAAATCGCTATCCCAATGCGGTCACTGCTCTGGAAGCACTCAAGCCGATTGATGTAGTCCGCCGTACCACAATTCCCAAGATTCTCCTGCGTCCTACAAAACAAGGGGTGCTGGCAGCTGTAGCATTGCTAACCCTAAGTTTTGTCACTCTCAACACCGTGACTCGTCTATTCCAAGAACATCAAATCACGCAGTTGAGAAAACAGCACCTTCGGCAGTTGCTCAAAACAAAACAGTGTCGAGGATGCGATTTAAGCGGTGCCAACTTAGCTGGAGCAAGTCTGAATGGTGCCGACTTAAGCGAAGCCAAGTTGATAAAAGCGAACCTGAAGGGTGCTGAACTCAGAAATGCGACGTTGAATCAGGCAAACCTCGCGGGTGTATCCCTAAGCAGTGCTGACCTGAGAGGAGCCAGTTTAGTTGAAGTGCAGTCAAGTTCGGGTCAATCAAGCCGAAGTGATTGTGCCGATTTTAAAGATGCCAACCTGAGCCAAGCTAACTTAAGTGAAGCCAATCTGGGATGTGCCTCCCTATACAATGCCAACCTGAGCAGTGCTGAACTCAGCAGTGCAGATTTAACAGGAGTTGACCTGAGGCATGGCAATTTGAGAGGAGCAACTCTGAAACTGGTGCGCCTCAACACTGCCAATCTAGGCAGTGCCAGCCTCATAGATGCTAACTTAAGCGGTGCTGACTTAGGGGGTGCTAACTTAAGGAACGCTAACTTAAGTAGTGCCAATCTCAATGATGCAGCTTTAGTGGGTGCAAGCTTATATGGTGCCGACCTCAGTGATGCCAATCTTAGTCATGCCAACCTCAGCACAGCGAATCTGAAGGAGGTCAACCTCAGTGGTGCCAACCTCAGCGGTGCCAATCTCAAAGATGCAAACTTCAGCTTGAGTCAGCTATTGGGTGCCAATTTAATCGGTGTAAACCTAGAGTCGGCTGATTTGAGTTTTGCTAAGCTGAGTGACACCAACCTCAGCCGCGCCAACCTAAAGTTCGCTAATTTGAGTTATGCCACTTTAACGCAGGCCAATCTGAGGGGTGCCAATCTCAACCAAGTGAATCTGAGTCAGGCGAACCTGAGCCAAGCGAACCTGGAGTATGCTGACCTGAGTTACGCTAACTTAAAACACACTAACTTGAGCCGTGCCAACTTGAACCAGACCAAGCTGCACCAGACTGACCTGACAAACACAAGAATGCCCGATGGTAGCATTCACAAGTAATCAACATTTAAGTTGACTGAACCCATTACTTAAGCTCTGGATGCGCTGCTACAGAGGGTGGCGGAGTTACCATCTGGTTAATCGTAGAAATCATCTGGTACAAGCGCCCCAAATCCCGTTGGTTGAAGTACAAAACCAGACGAGGCAAATCCAATGTTTCATCGACTGCTTCTTGGGGTAATGCCTGAGTTTTTTCAATTCTTCCCTTCACCAAGATGTCGCTGAAATCAGCATTCAGCTGTTCAACCGCTGCATCCGATATTTCCGACTTAAGACGCAGAACAAATTTATCCTCAACATAACGGCTGGAGTGATAAACCCGGTAAAAGCGATTGATCGCTTCACAAGCGACATCTAAGTTATCTGTAATGGTATACAGGTTTGGATCGTCATGACTCACTAAACCGGGTTCGACTAAATGCTTGCGAACATAAGCATCCCAGGACGACCAGTAATCGCCGCCAGGACGGTCAATTAAGACCATCGGCACAGGACCATATCTTCCCGTCTGGCAAAGCGTCAAACACTCCAAGGCTTCATCCTGCGTGCCAAAGCCACCGGGAAAGAGAGCGATCGCATCGCTTTCTCGCAGGAAAAACAGCTTCCGGGTGAAAAAATACTTAAAAGGAATCAGCTTGGGGTCGCCTTCAATAAACGGGTTTGCTCCCTGCTCAAAAGGTAGCTGAATATTCAAACCAAACGATTTTTCAGCTCCCGCGCCTTCGTTTCCCGCCTGCATAATCCCCCCACCGGCACCCGTCATCACCATATAACCGAGCTGGGTGACACGGCGAGCAAACTCAACCGCCATGAGGTATTCGGGACTATCAGACGCAAGGCGAGCCGAACCAAAAATCGTTACTTTGCGGACGTGTCGATAAGGATAAAAAACTTGAAATGCCCGCTCCATATCTTGCATAGAAGCGCTCAAGATTTTCCAGTCCAGCCGGTCGATTTCCTCCCCAGCCAGTCGCACCAGCACTGACAGCGCCCGTTGTATCCATTTTCCGTGTTTCAGGTTCGGTAGCTGGTGAATTAGATCGGCTACGTCTGATTGCAGTGACTCAAGGGCATTAGAAGGAGGAGTGATGGTCATAATTTATGCAAGCACCAGCGGCACTCTATTCTAACGGGATTCGCCCCAGCATCGCCGCTACTGGTATCATCCTATACGATTTTCTCCCCAACCGGCTTTCAGCGCCTGTCTAACAGAAAGGTTGAAGCTTCCATTAAGGGGGCGGAACTCCTCAAAAAAACCCGTTTTCTACAAGAAAACGGGTTTTTTCAGATCGTGCATATCTTTCGTTATTTAAAACAACCTACTGAATGGTTCAAGAAGGCGAGTAAAAAAGACAAATGACAAGCAGAACTGTCAACTCAACTTAGAGAGTCTGGGTTGATAAGCAGCGATTTCCCGCAAAAATAGGTAACTATGCTGACGGTTTATCCATTCTTGCTGGGAAAAAGTTGGTTAGAGATACTTTTCCAAAGTATTTGCCAAAGTGGTTTTGGGAACCGCTCCCACCACCATATCCACCCGTTGACCGCCTTTAAAAATCATGAGCGTGGGAATGCTGCGAATCCCATACTGGCTGGCAACGTTAGGGTTTTCATCGGTATTGAGTTTGACTACTTTTACTTGACCGTCGTACTGCTGGGCAATTTCATCCACCACAGGCGCAACCATCCGGCAAGGTCCGCACCAGGGTGCCCAGAAATCTACTAGAACGGGAACTTCACTGTCAAGTACTTCTTGTTTAAACGAAGCGTCTGTAACTTGTGCGGCTGATGACATGCCTAGAAATCCTTAAGCGTAACAGTTTCTAATTTTTAGCAAATTCTACCATAGGCAAAACAGACATTTTCTGACTCAAAAGGTATACATTTAGACATAATTGACGAGTCAGTGGGTTTGACTGCTGGCTGGCTGGCGGTGATTTTAACCCCAAAAAAGGAACCGCCCGAACAGTAGTCCGGGCGGAGTGTGGTGTGAGGAGTGAACGGAAACATTCGTCTCCGCTTTCTCTATTCTAAGCGACAGCTTTAGATTTTCCAGCCCTCTAAGCAGGAGTCCGGAATTTCTTAAGGAACGCAAATGAGTCAGTGAGTTTATTTACCCATTCCCAACTGCTGTGCTTTCTGGTAGACCTTCCCTTCGGTCAGCAAAGAGGGTGCGATAACGACTTCAACTTGCTGCATCTCCTTGATATCTTTGGCTCCCAGCGTGCCCATACTGGTTCTCAAGGCTCCCAGCAGGTTATGGGTGCCATCATCCAGACCAGCGGGGCCGCGCAGGATTTGTTCGCACGTTCCCGTCGTGCCGACGCGAATGCGTGTACCACGAGGGAGAACGGGGCTAGGTGTTGCCATCCCCCAATGATACCCCCGTCCGGGTGCTTCTTTGGCTCTGGCAAACGGAGAACCAATCATCACGCCGTCAGCACCGCAGGCAAGCGACTTGCAGATATCGCCGCCAGTGATTAAACCGCCATCGGCAATCACGGGGACATAGTTGCCGGTTTCGTGGAAATAGTCATCGCGAGCGGCTGCACAGTCGGCAACCGCGGTTGCTTGGGGAATCCCTACTCCCAAAACGCCGCGAGAGGTACAAGCGGCACCGGGACCAATCCCCACCAGCACGCCAGCCGCACCCGCCTTCATTAAGTTCAGCGTCACGTCGTAGGTGACGCAGTTCCCTAAAATGACCGGGATGGGCATTTCTTGACAGAAGTGAGCCAAATCCAGGGGGGTCACTGACTCAGGCGAGAGGTGAGCGGTGGAAACCACCGTCGCTTGCACAAAGAACAAGTCTGCACCCGCTTTTGCCACCGCTGCGCCGTACTTTGTCGCTCCCGCTGGTGTGGCGCTGACGGCTGCGATGCCGCCTTGTTGCTTAATTTCTTGAATCCGTCGTTCGATTAATTCTTCCTTAACGGGTTCTGCATAGAGTTCTTGCATCAGCGCGACAAACTCTTCTTTGCCCACAGAGGCGATGCGATCTAAAATCGGCTCTGGGTTTTCATAGCGAGTTTGAATTCCTTCTAAGTTGAGGACGCCTAATGCCCCCAGTTGAGAGAGTAAAACTGCCATGCGGACATCTACTACCCCATCCATCGCACTGGCAATAATCGGTATTTCTCGCTCGATGCCGCCGATGCGCCAGCGGGTATCTGCCAAACTGGGGTCTAGTGTCCGATTTCCAGGCACTAGCGCGATTTCATCGATGCCATAAGCTCGGCGAGCTGTCTTACCCCGCCCAATTTGAATGTCCACTCTTAACTTCCCGTTCCCAAGACTATTTAAGTTAGAGTATCAAATTCAATGAGGAATTTGTTCTGGGCGGAGGGTCAAGTTAGGTTGGGCGAGCGCGATCACAGCTAGACAAACGAAATCCGACGAGAGCGGGCTGTGGGAGCGATCGCATCTTTGAGCAAGGATTAAAGGAAGTAGGGGCGAGCGCATCCTTGGCTCAGGTTCAGTTGCAGCGGGGCGTGATCGCATCAGATTTTTTGCAAATGTTTGAAAATTCTTTCCCTTAGCTCAGGATTCTCACACTCAATAGAAATTCCTGCCATAGAATCCCAGGCTATTATCAGTAAATTGTCCTCAATCTTGAGGTCAATATAGATTTGATCGAGTCCAACTAATTCGTCAGTTTTTATAGCGGAAAAAGTTGCCACAATAGTTGCTTCTATTTTAGCAAGGCAGGAAACGTTTTCATCTTCATCGACGACTATTATAATTACATCATCAGACCTTATGTAATGTGTAACTTGTCTAACCTTCATAGTATTAAATTTTATTCTAAACCAAATTTTTTATTGTATTCGGCATTTGTTTTTGTGGCACTTTCGATGATTTTTTCCCAAGTTTTATTTTGTACGGTTCGGAAATAGTCGATAGTTGGACCCAACTCGTCACCATACAGTTGAAGGTTTCGCCTGTAAATTTCTTCTCGTTCTTTAGGGGGTGTTAGCTTTTTATATTTTACCCCTATTTCTCGCCGTCGCCTATGTACCTCAATAGCTATTTCTTCGTTAGTTCTGCCAGCCGCCTGAAGTTCTTCTACTATCGATGATAGAGCCTGCACTTCCCCTACGTAAGCGGATCGAAGCTGCCTAAGTTCTGATTCATCAGGCTCTTGGCTATTGGAAGAGTCATTAGTCATGATGGTATTCTTTGATTCCAGCATAAGTTTAGTTAGTAGCGATGACTAAGAGAGCGCCATGGTCATTGAAATTGGGGCTATAGAAAGAAAACCCGGACGGTATGCGGGTTAGGAAGATGAGGGTGCGAGCACGTTATTGAGCATTCCAAATAAGAAATTGATCGCAGGCTCTTGTTAGGTAGTCATAGGTAATTTACTTTTTCGTTATTTTCTCTTTGCCTCACTCTCGGTTTGGTGGGGCAATTTATTTTATTATCTGCACACATTTCCTTGGCATGGGTAAAATTAGATCACTTCTTCATTAATTTTGTAATTTCTTTGGGATCACTGCAAATAAAGTCGGTTTTGGTTACAATCTTCATGTTTTAGGAGACTGTAAAAAGAGAGAATAATTGCTGTATCCAGTAATATTGGTAGAGTCTTCACACTCTAGAAAATAAGTAAACGTTGAAAAAAACAACCATAAAACCGTAGATTTTAGGTCAACAAGTGTTAAAAAAAGCGAAATTTTAGAAGAGGTTAAATCAACGAAAATGTTGCAAGATTTGGGGAACAGTTGACTGCATCACCTCAAAATTTTTCACTAATGGCTGAAATAATTTCAGCCACTGATGATTCTAAAAAAATATTCACTTTCCTGAAGATAAGTCAATATCTACAATACGACTGTCAAAAAGTCTGACTAATATTGCCTAAAAGTAAGGGGATTGTCGGAATTAATCAATAGCAAAGATTTTTATTTACTACGGGTGAAGTGGTTAGCACTCAAAAGGTTTTACAAAGTTTTAACGTGGCGGTTGATGAATTATTGGCTTGAGGTGATGGAACGCGATAGCGAAGCGCTGACTTGTCAGTTCGCATCTCTCCACAAAAGCGCGAGCGCTCCTCTATGGAGAGTCATTAGTAGGGAAGAGTCAAGTTATACTTAAAAATAAAGGAAGATGAACTAAAATGATAAGTTCAATCATTGAATCAACCGAGGCAAAAGTTAGCGAATCTACCCACATTTCTCTAGAGGAATGGATGCAAAGTCCACCTGATAATACAGAATGGGTGGATGGGCAATTAATAGAGAAAAAGGGCATAACAGCAAAGACTGGGCGGATTCAATCAAGACTCTCTTTTTACTGGAGAAGTTACATAATTTCCAACGGACAAGGCGGAGAAGTTTACACAGAAACATCTTGCCGTACTGTAGGACGAGGGCGTTGTCCTGATGTCTCCTACCTGATACCAGAACTTGTCGTACAATTTGGCGAATTTACCGTACTCCCCCAGAGTTTCTCGCTAATTGCTGAAATAATCTCTCCTACTGATGATGCTGAAGAAGTATTTACGAAGGTAAATGAATATCTACAATCCGGTTGTCAAGAAGTCTGGCTAGTATTACCTGAAAGTAAGTGGATTGTCGTAATTACTCAAGAGCAAAGATTTTTATTTACCACGGGTGAAGTGGTTAGCACTCAAAAGGTTTTACAAGGTTTTAACGTGGCGGTTGATGAATTATTGGCTTGAGGTGATGGAACGCGATCGCGCTCACGCGAAGCGAGGCGTTAGCCTAGCGCTGACTTGTCAGTTCGCGCTTTTGTGGAGAGATGCGAACTGACAAGTCAGCGCTTCGCTATCGCATTCTCAAAAAAGCCCTTAGCACCGATTATTTTGTTCAAAATTCACATCATTAATGCGCCGCAGTATTTTGTCATTTTTACCCAGTACCCGCATTTGGCAAGAATGATTAGCTCCTGGTGATATTAGGACAAAAACACCGTTAGTGGCTTCGTCGCGCAGAATCTTCCCGTTATCAAAGGTTATATTCGACAGCAGCAACTTTTGGCGAGAGTAGCTTACCGTAAGTGAGGGCGTAAGTCTCACCTTTATTATTCGAGTAGTTGCTGCTTCCATACCACACCAGTTCCTCTGGCGGTAACTGTGGGCGGTCCGTAAAGAATTCAGCGCTGTCATTACCAATCTGTTCCCAGCCACTTCCTTTACTGACAAGCACGCTGTAACCAAATATCTGTGGCGGCGCTTGCTTGCGATCGCTACTGGGGCAGATGGCGCTATAGAGTACCACTACACCCTGCGACCATTGGCGGGTACCCAGCACGCGAAACTCCTGAGCTTGGGTTGTGGGAGAGGGACAGAGGTTGTTTTGGCGTATAACTTGTTCTGGGGTGGCTGCCACACGCTCAGAACTACAGCTAGAGGCGAAAAGCGCCAGCAACCCTATTAGGGGGAGGATTAACCGTCTCATTGTCGTGTGGCTGGATTCGCCTGAGTAAGAATTCCATTCAAACTTGGCTCAGCCGTGAGTGAGTGGCATCTCCCCAAAGTAGGGTGGCTATGCCAATACTTCTCAGACAAGAAGACCTAAACGCCTTCCCAATTACGGAAAAGAGACGCGATATATCGCGTCTCTACAGGAGAGGGGTTGGAAAGACGGGTTAACTAATTTGCATACCGTCTTGGTTGTTATTTTGGCTTGGCTTTTCTACTGAGGAAATCATGGCAGTGAGAGCTTCTGGCGGAATGCTGCCGTTGTTGCTGCGAACCAAATTACTAACTTGACCAATTAATGAGCCTAATTTGCCATCTTCAAGCAAGGTGTTAATTAAGGCTAAACCGCTGGTGGATAGTAACATTTTGTTAATGTCACCGGCACCGTTGCCGTTGCTGCCATTTGCGCCGGGGAAGGAGTAAATTCGGGCATCGCCGATAACTCCTGGTTGAGGTGCCAGTGCCTTAACAATTTCTGGTAGTTTATCGGCTAGATCGGGCCAAATTGTGGTGATAATCTTGGCAGTGAGGTTAGCGTCGCTAATTGTATTTTGGGCAGAAATTTGGGCTTGAATCCCTTCAGCTTCGGCTAAAGCTTTGTCGCGGTTGGCATCGGCTAGGGTGCGAATTGCTTCGGCTTCTAGTTCCGCTGCTTGTTGGGCGATTTCTGCTTGTCGTCTGCGTCGGAACGCATCAATTTCGACAACGTTGCGATCGCTAATACTCTTCTCTTGGGCTTCTCGTTCGGCGGCAATAATTGAAAGCTGTTTATCCCGTTCGGCTTTTTCAATCGCGCTTGCAGTCGTTACAGATGCCTCTGCTCTCGCTTGTTGTGCTTCGGCGACAAAGCTTTCGCGTTTTTTGTTGGCGACTGCGATCGCTACCTCTTCTTGGGCAATTCTTGACAGTTTTTCAGACTCCGCTACCTGCACTTGCGCTTGCAATTTCGAGGATTCTACTGTCTGTAGACGAATAATTTCCGCCATTTCTGCTTCTTGTTTTTGCAGTGTTTGCGCCACTTTGAGTTGTTTATTGCGTTCCTCTAGGGAAATATCCGCCTCAATTTGGCTTTGTTGTACTGCCAGTTTTTTGTTAATTTCTTCCTCCTGAATGATGCGTTGACGGGTTATTTCCGCAACTTCCGCTTCTTGTTTTTGCAGTGCTTGCGCCACCTTGAGTTGTTTATTGCGTTCCTCTAGGGAAATATCTGCCTCAATTTGGCTTTGTTGCACCCCCAATTTCTTGCGAATTTCTTCTTCTTCAACGGATTTAAGCTGCAAAATCTTGGTACGCTGCACGGTTGCAGCTTCTCTGTCTTTCGATTCTTGTATTTCCCGCTGTTTTTGAGCTTTGAGTGCTTCTACTTGTAACTGTTGCTCTTGTTTGGCGTTTTCTTTTTCTTGCTCGATTTGGAGCGATCGCTTTTGGGCATCCAGTTCTTTCTGCTCAATGGTAACTTGAGTCGTTAATTCAACTTCTCGTTTTTGTTGAATCGAGCGTTGAATTGTTTCAGTCCGCAGTCGCACGCCTTGAGCATCGAAGAAGTTATTCGTATCGTAGGTATCGCTTTCTTCTATTTCTGAAATGGCAATATTGTTCAGCGTCAAACCGACTTTCTTCAAATCTTGCTGAACCAGGTTTAAAACAGCATCAGCAAACCCAATCTTGTCTGAATCAATTTCGGCTAGACTCTTATTTTTTGCTGCTGCCCGAATCGCATCGTCCGCCCGTTTTTCTAGGGCATCTTTAATATCTTCCGGCGTAATTTTTCCTGCTCTAGACAGCCTAGCCGCCGCTGTTAAAACATCTTGTTCGTCGGCATTAATGCAGACATAGAATGTTACCCGCATATTTGCCCGGAGGTAATCTTGGGTACGAACAGCCAGCTTCCCGGTGCGCTCAACGTCAATCGAAATTTCTCGCAAAGGGACGCGGGTAAGCTGATGAAAGCCAGGTAAGACAACGCAACCGCCATAGAGAATGACGGATTTACTTTTAATGAAAACGCCGCCTGTTCTCACAAAAGCTTCGTTGTTGGGTGTAACAACATAAACTCGCGTATACGCCCAAATGCTAAATAGCAGTAATAAAACTAAAGCCCCAATAATTCCTGGGAAGACAATCCCGCTTCCCAGTTGGGCAATCGTTGGTTGTATCGGGGCAGGAAGGGTTTGAGCGATTAAAGTAGACTCATTTTTGGGTAAACTCGCCTCGGTTTGCCATTGTTGCTCCGAGAGTTCAGATGTGGTAGCAATTGGTAATGATTGGATGAAGGTAAGCCAAAATAGCATAATTTTGAAGAAATTGGTTGTTAGCTGTTAGTTTCTCTAGCAATTGAAAGTTGCGGCTATACAGATGAAACCTATCTACCTAGGCAAGTTGAAATTCTAAATTCAGGGTTAGCGTAAGCGCGTAGATAGACTTTGCTTGAATCGCGGTGAATCCTATTTTTTAGAGATTTCCTACTTGATTTTGTGTGCATTTTCTAGCCAATGTTCTTGATCGGGACTATCTTTGGCGACGACTAAATAGTGGTGTTCCAAACGTTCAATGACTAAGACTTTTTCATTGCGACGCGGGAGAACAGTTGCCCAATCAGGTAAAGTGGCGCTGATGGTGACTAGATTGCGCGCTGAATCGATGACATCTACCTGACCAATTTTGCCTCTGTGTTTATGGGGAATAAAGGCAGAACTTACCGTACCGAAACAACCAATTAAGCGATCGCTACTGGCATCTTCCCCAAAGGCAGCAAAGATTTTTCCCAGAGGTCGAGAAATCAACCCCCCTAGAAACAAGCTGATTGCCATTGAACTTAATAACACCACTCCCCCTAACCCAAAAAAACGGTAGGGGATGCCACCTGTGAGGCTACCAACCCAAACATTGAGCATCCAGCCGATGACACCCCATAGGCTAAAGTCAGTTCCTAATAATAGGATTAGCGGCGCTTTGCCAATGCCTAACCATCCCAAAATTTCCAAGGAGTTGAAGCTACCAGCCGTGTCGGTGTCTACGTCGATAACATCTACGTCGGTATCTATGTCAGCGTCTATGTCGGCATCTACGTCGGAGTCTCCTCCACCGGAAACAATCACCAATAGGAATAAAAGGACTCCCATCCCTAGAAACATCCAGTAGGGTAGGTTGGCTGAATGAAACAGCATGAATGCCTAGTGTCCTTAATTGAGTTGAGTTGGAAATTCCATCGTTTCAAGACTTACGCAAGAAAGCCCTTAATGAAGAAGTTCGTCTTTGCGCTTCATCGATTAATTAAGCTGACTGCACTTCGATCGTCTCAGAGCGGTATTGGCGATTCAGCTCACTTTTTGGCTCACTTTTTAGCTCAGTCCGCCTGAAGCTGAAACTATAGGTTTCACCAAATGTAAGTTGTAACCAGCCCAATATGGTTCGCTAAGAATAGTTGTCACCTCTTGACTTTTAAGACAATCGCTACGCAAGTTTTGGATTGTTTGCTTTAAGGGAACCGTATTGATGATAAGCCTCGCTCAAACGGCTGTCTTAAAGTTGTACATTGGGCGATCTGAGATAAAACATCACCAGCCTAGCCGCAATTCCTGAAAAACAAAAAAAACGATAACTTTTTTTTAATTTGTATTCTCTATAAAAAGAATTTAGGGGTTAAATCAAAGTAATTTTATAAATAACATCTCCCTAAAGGAAGATTTTAAGAGCAATAAACTTCACTAAAGGGATAGAGGTAGGTAGCCCAAGCCTGTTTTAGGTTGAAACAATTATCTTCATCAGGAACGCAAATGTCTGCATCTACCAACAAGTCAGCGCTGGCTTGCTATTTCACAGTGATGCAAATGCCGATGAGGCAGCGCGACTTGCAAGCACTCACTGAAATATTTGATGATTTTGACACAGAGGAGCTGATGCACTTGGAAGCGATCGCTCCCTTAGAGTCAGCCGGAGTTCTGGAACCTTGGGAGGAAACCGGGTGGGAGACACTTACCGAAAGCCAGTATGAGATGGAAGGTGCCTTTGCCTAAAGAAAGCGGCGCTGGCGGATGTTTGTTCTCGTGCGGTCAGTTAATCAGAGCTTAAAATTAATATAGATAAGCACTTGAATATTTAGATATAGCTTTTAAGCTTTGATTCAATCTGAGACCTTAGAATTACTCGAATGGCCCCGCCTGTGTCAGCATTTGTCTACCTTTGCTGCCACGAAGTTGGGCGCGATCGCTGCCAATCATCTGCAAATCCCAGCGACTCAGCCAGAGAGCCTGCAACTGATCGCCCAAACTCAGGAAATTTACCAGTTGGAGAATCGTATTTCTCCAGGGTTGAGTTTTGAAGGAATTCAGGATATCGGAGATTCTCTGGAACGGGCGGAACTTCAGGGAATTTTAGCGGGGGAAGAGTTGCTAGCGATCGCGACCACTCTGGCTGGAGTCAGGCGTCTGCGGCGCATTATTGACGATCAAGAAGACGTGCCAGTGCTGAAAGCGCTGGTTGCCGATATCCGCACCTATCCAGAATTAGAGCAGGAAATTAACCACTGTATCGATGAGCGGGGAGACGTAGCCGATAGGGCGAGTGCCAAACTTGGCGGAATTCGCATCCAACTGCGACAGCTGCGCGCTCGCATTCATCAGATATTACAGGGGATTTTGCAGCGCCAAGCGAATGCAGTGCAGGAACAGACGATCAAACAACGGGGCGATCGCTTCGTGATCCCCGTCAAAGCACCTCAAAAAGACGCCATTCCCGGCATCGTCCACGACACTTCCGGTAGCGGCGCGACGCTATTTATCGAACCGAATGCGATCGTGCAATTGGGAAATCAATTGCGGCAGGTACGGCGTCAAGAACAAGTGGAAGAAGAAGCCATCCGCCAAGCGTTGACGGTACAAGTGGCAGCTGTGAAGCCAGATTTAGAGCAGTTGTTGGCAGTGGCGACCACTTTGGATTTGGCAACCGCTAGGGCACGATACAGCTATTGGTTAGAAGCGAATCCTCCTAGATTTATCGAACGCACTGCGCCAGAGGGGCAGGGGAACCGGGAAGAGGAGTCTGAAGAATCCCCAGCCGAGAATCAAAAATCGAAAATCGAAAATTCGATCACCCTGCGCCAGTTGCGCCATCCTTTATTGGTCTGGCAGCAGCGGCACGAAAACGGGGGTGCAGTCATACCCGTAGATTTACTGATTCAGCCGGAAATTCGGGTCGTAACGATAACAGGGCCGAATACCGGCGGCAAAACTGTTACCCTAAAAACCCTGGGATTAGCCGCACTAATGGCAAAGGTGGGGTTATTTGTTCCGGCGCGGGAGCCGGTAGAATTGCCTTGGTTTGATTTGGTGCTGGCAGATATTGGTGACGAACAATCTTTAGAGCAGAGTTTATCGACTTTTTCTGGGCATATTCGTCGCATCAGCCGAATTACCGAGGGAATGACCCCAAATTCCCTTGTTTTGCTAGATGAAGTGGGAGCGGGAACCGATCCGGCAGAAGGGAGTGCTTTAGCGATCGCGCTTTTACAATATCTCGCTGACCATGCCAATCTCAGCATTGCCACCACTCACTTCGGCGAACTCAAAGCGCTCAAATATGAAGACGAACGCTTTGAAAATGCCTCGGTAGAATTTGACGATCGAACCCTCAGCCCCACTTATCGCCTGTTGTGGGGAATTCCAGGACGTTCTAACGCCCTGACGATTGCGCGACGCTTGGGATTGAAGGGGGAAATTGTCGAACAAGCGCAAACTTATGTGGGTGGTGCTTCAGAAGACATCAACCAAGTGATTGCTGGACTGGAAGCCCAACGGCGCAATCAAGAAACTAAAGCCCAAGAAGCCAGTCAGTTGTTGCAGCAAGCAGAGCGTTTTTATCAGGAGGTATCGAGAAAAGCCGCCGCTTTGCAGGAACGGGAACAGCAGCTCAAACTGTCCCAGGAACGCGCTGTGCAGGAAGCCCTGATTCAAGCCAAAGGAGAAATCGCCCAAGTCATTCGGCGGTTACAGCAAGGTCCAGCTACCGCTCAAGATGCCCAAAGTGCAACCAACGCCTTGAATGAAATTGCCGAACGTCATCTTTTGCCCTCGCCGCCCCCCAAACCCAAGCCGGGATTTAAACCAAAAACAGGCGATCGCGTCCGGATTCCCCGCCTAGGACAAACCGCCGAAGTGCTGAGCAATCCCGACGCAGAGGGTCAGATGAGCGTGCGATTTGGGTTAATGAAAATGACCGTCTCCCTCGAAGATATCGAATCTTTGGACGGTCAAAAACCCGATCCCATCGCCAAAGCCAAACCGGCGGCGACTCCAAAAGAGCCACCCGCACCTCCCAAACCACAACCGACAATTCGCACCTCCAAAAATACCGTCGATATTCGGGGGAGTCGAGTGCCGGATGCCGAGATGGCATTAGAGAAAGCGATCGCGCAAGCGATGGATGCGGGCTGTTTGTGGATTATCCACGGAAAGGGAACCGGACGGCTGCGAGATGGTGTCCACGAATTCTTGAAACAGCATCCTCTCATCGAGCGTTTTGAATTAGCTGGCACTCCAGAAGGTGGCACGGGGGTCACAATCGCCTATATTAAGTAGCGAATTACTAATGGCGAATTGTTTAAAAACAGTCAGCCATTCGCCATGAGCGACGACAGGAAACTTACTTAAAACCGCGATAGTCTGGTTTCAAGACTCGTAACGGCGAAGTTATTACCAGTTGCGTCACCTAAGCTAAAAATATGCCCTCCATCGTGAAGACACCAACGACGCCAACCCCCCGCTGGGAGGATTTACCCCTTGCTTCCGCGCCAGATCCCGTACAGTTGGACAATATCAAAGCCCAACTGGATTTAATTTTATTGGCGCTCGAAGCATTGGCAGGCATCGGTTCCGACGCGATACTCCAAGCCGCAGCTCAATTGAATTTAGAGTCAATGGTGGCAGATCGGGTGGCTTTGTGGCGATTGCGCCAGTCTAACCCCATGCGGAAGAGTTCGGGAGGGCGGAAAAAGTTAGATGTGGAGGAAGCGCGATCGCTTGTTTTAATCATCTGTCACCTTGCCGGACAGCAGCAAGAGCTAATCCGACGTGCCGTTGCCTTGCTCGAACAGCTAGCCGAGCAAAACCGGGAACCCCACGAAGCTTCTTTACTAGGAGATTATCTTGATGCCTTCAGCAACACTTACCAGGAACGCATGGAGGAAGAAGAAAATGTATCGTCCGACGCTTTGAGCCACTTGGCATTGAAACTTCTGATCGATCTCCTGTTCTACAGTAGCCCCAATGGTCATCGGCGTCTCTGGTTAGCACTTTTGGATCGCGCCCGCTAGCAATTCACACTTAGCAATTAGCAATCCTCTGAATTAGCAAAATGGTTTTGCGACGCTTTACACCCCCCACCTGCACGTTGGAAATCCAGGCGAAAGATTCGCCCCTGTCTCGCTGGGCAGGACAACCCGTGCTGAAGCATCTACGATTTGAGCTAAGCTTTGACGATCCGCGACAGCCAGAAGATCGACGAGTGACGATCCGCGGAAATCGCGCTCAATTAGAAAGCCTTTGCGAAGCTGTTAGCGTTTACGTGCAGGACTTCCTTCAGCAATCCCCGCGATCGCAGCCGGTGGCGCATCAAATGCCCGTAGGCGAGCCGATGATGGCTGCTGCTGCCCCCGCCCAAGCGGCAACCATTCTTTCGCCGCCTGAATCCTCCACTCCTCAAACCTTTGTCCCTTATATACAACCGAGGGGACTTTTGTCCCACGACCTATTTTTGGGGCATTTGGCGACGGAAGAAACGGGACCTGTGGTAACGCTGAGTGCGCTGCAACTGTTCGACTTAGCCACGGCTTTGGATGAATACAATGCTGAATTGGTGGCATTGCCTCCCCTCAAACGCACCCAGTGGTTGAAAAATCCACCCATCTGGACTCGAACGGCAGCCATCTTTCTGTTGGGGGTGGGGATAACAGCAGCCACGCTGAAGCTAATGCAGCCTAGTCCCACTATCATCTCCTCTGCACCGGCACCCACACCATTACCCAGTACCCCGGCACCAGTGCCCGGTACCGAGGTGTTGCCGGTTCCGACAACACCGCCAACAACGGGAGTGCCGACGCCTCCTGCTTTGTCTTCCCCATCGCCGACTCCGACGGGGTCTCCTTCGTCAATTTTGTTATCTCCGGCTCCTGTGACCACGCCGACACCTTTCAGTGCTAGAAGCCCAGGAGTCGTCGTTGTTCCTCGGAATCCGCCTGGAAATTCCAACCCCGTTTTCAGCAATCTGCCCCCGATTCAACAACGTTCTGCCCCAGAGGGAAGAGCCATTTTCCAGCCCCCTCCTCCCAGTAACTTCCCGCCCATCCCCAAACCCCCGGCTGAACAGCCAAAATCGGCGATTCGCAATAATCTCCCGTTCGAGCCGATCCCCAGTAGCGGTGGGGTGAGTGCGCCCCGAATCGGGCAATCAGCTCCTGCTCCTGGTTCCATCGCCTCAAGTTCTGAGGGTGCAAACCAGTCTGCATCCCCCAATGCCCCCGGCATTCCTGCCGCGCCTCCCCCGCTTCCCAATCTGCCGTCGCTTGCCAGCCTTCCTGCGGAAAGCTCGGCTGCAAATAACAGCGATCTGAGTCCCGGTGCGACTCGCGGCAGCGTTGCCCCACCGGCAGCGAAACGCGGCAGCGAATCTGGAAGCGATCGCGCCCAGAATGACCGGCTATTTGACACGATTCCTCAAGTCGCACAAGTGCGGGACTATTTCCAACAGCAATGGAAACCGCCCGCCGATCTGACACAGCCGCTGCAATACTATCTCCGGCTGAATCCGGATGGCTCCATCGAACGCATTCGCCCCTTAGGAGAAGCGTCAGTCAAGTATATTGACCGTACCGGGATGCCAGTACCGGGGAAACCGTTTGTTTCTCCCATCGAAGGTGAGCGTAACGCCCACATCCGGGTAGTTCTTAGCCCTGATGGCAAAGTGGAAACGTTTCAGGAACCTTAAGCGGGTTGTCGAGCGAGAAAATAGAATAAAATTCTTGAGAAACCGGGTTTTTTAAAACCTGGTTTTTTTGTTTTCCAGCAAATTAATCTAGCAGTTCTCGATGAGAGGCAGTAGGGTTTGACCCCACCCCTGCCCCTCCCTGTTCACGGGTAGCAGGATGGTTTCATACAAGGAGAGAAAAAACACGGTGGAGTTGGTTGGCTAGAGTGCGTTGTGCCTGTGGAATCGTTCGGAAACCGAGATATCTGGCCATCGTGATGAAAAAGGTGTGTAAAATCGCCCAGTTAACCGGAGCATTGCCACCACGTCGGGGTGGAAAATCTTCCGAGAAAGTCACGTCTTTCACCCAATGCAGTCGGTTTTCAATTCCCCAATGTCCGACGGTGTCGGCAAGCAAGTGTTGGGCAGATAAAGACTGGCTACAAATATAGAACTGACGCTCGTGAAATGGCTGACCATCACGTTTGCCCTCTCGTTCAATAACGACAAAGGTTTTAATTCCAGTCCATGTTTGCTGTAGTTGTTGGGGAACGGCGAAAACCTTGCACTCGCGTTGCACTTGTCGAGAATGAATATCTTCTACAGTTGTAGCACTACTGAGTGGGATATCTCGTTGTGATTGGCGTTGAGCCATTTTATATAGGGTGGGTTGATTGTCTTTTAATCCAATCAGGTAGTCAATGCCACTGTTGATAATTAGCGATACTGTTTTTTTTGGCAGTGTAAAGCATCAAGAGTGAAAATCACCTGTTGACCACAAAATTCAGAGATTAATTGCTGTACGATAGCCACCTCACTCATGTGCTTATTTGACATCGGTTGCGTTCTCAGAACAATGCCCCGTTGGTGACTGTAAACCGATACTGTACTGATAAAGTTTTGATAAGACTCGGTGTAATCTGTAACCGTGCAGCGAATGCTTTTCCCATCAATTGCCAGCCGTTCTCCAGGCATCGGTGGAACAAAAGCGGCTGCCCAAGTAAAGAATTAAGTCTGTTAAAGGCTGAAAATCTACTGTTTTGAGGACTCGTCGGAACGTTGAGTACGAGGGAAACTTGCTCGTCCTATCCAGGTCTAAAAGTTCTATCAAGCTGTGTCTGTGAACACGGGTAAAGTCTTCCAGTGGTCGGTAGCCCCAATACCCGGTCATTGCTCCCAATAATATCAGCAACAATACCAACCATAATTCATGTCTTCTTCCCCGAAGGTGACGGTAGTCTGGGACTTGCTGCAATTGTCCGATCAGATTCATACTTTTTAGCTATCCGTTTTCTGGCATCCTCTAAAAAGTATTCTGATTTTTCTACCGCTGTATGAAACCACCCTGCCCTCCCTGTTCACGGGGAGGGGTTCAATACCAGGACTTACGCAAGTCCGCTATAGGTAGGGTCTAGCTAATCCAAAGAATAACCAGTACAGTAGCTCCATTGCTGGCAGCGCTCGACCGTCTCATGACCTTTAGCAAACTGGATTATACAGGACTTACGCAAGTCCGCTATAGGTAGGGTCTAGCTAATCCAAAGAATAACCAGTACAGTAGCTCCATTGCTGGCAGCGCTCGACCGTCTCATGACCTTTAGCAAACTGGATTATTGTCAATACTTGCTCAGTAGTCAGACGAACTTCA
>NZ_JAMPKD010000023.1:0-112358 GCF_039961915.1 Trichocoleus sp. DQ-A2 | reverse complement strand
TGAGACAGGTTTTTTCGTTCACTTTCCCCCAATAATCCGCCTATATAGTTCCTAAACTCCCGTTTTTGGGCTTGATGCGTCAATATATCATCAAAGCGTTTGCACCATCTATTGAAGCAAGGGGGCATGGCGGCGGGAGTTGTCTCTTTCATTTATCACACCATAACGTGAAATGGTTGCCATGCCTGTATTATACCTTTTTAGAGTCTTGTTTTTCGTTTAAGCACCGTTATTTAGTGGCAGTTCTGGCTTCTAGCGTGACCGCACTTACCATCACTCCAGCTTTGTGTGCCATCTTACTCCCTCACAGTCGTTTGCCAGAAAAAGAACCGTGGGTGGCGAGATTTTTTAAAGGACTTTATCGTCCGTTTTTAATGTTTTCTTTGCGGAATTCTCAGCTGATTTTGGGAGTTGCGACTGCTAGTTTGGTGGCTGCAATTTTAATTGTCCCTTCCTTGGGACGGGTGTTTTTGCCGGAGTTCCAAGAGCGATCGCTCGTCAACACCCTGACTCTCTATCCCGGTGTCTCCCTAGAATCGACTAATCGCGCCGGTTTTGCCCTTCAGGATGCGCTTAAGGATGACCCGCGCTTTGATTTTATCCAGTTGCGATCGGGGCGTGCGCCGGGAGATGCGGATGCGGCGGGTGTCAACTTGGCGCACTTAGATGTAGAACTGAGTGAAAAGGGGATAAAAGACCGGAAAGGAAGTATTGAAAAGTTGCGAGCGGAATTTGCCAGATTACCAGGAGTTGCGCCGAATATTGGCGGATTTATCTCTCACCGGATGGATGAAGTGCTGTCTGGGGTGAGGAGCGCGATCGCTGTCAAAATTTTTGGCCCGGATTTAGAACAACTCCGCACGCTTGGTAAACAAGTCGAAGAGATTATGAAAACTGTTGAGGGTGTCGTAGACTTGCAACTCGAACCCCAGCTGCCAATTAGACAGGTACAAATCCAGTTCGATCGGCAACAAGCGGCTCGTTATGGATTAACGGTCGGAGAACTTTCCGAAACGATTGAAACTGCGCTCAATGGACGTGTAGTTTCTCAAGTTTTGGAGGAACAACAAACTTTTGACCTGGTTGTATGGTTAAAAGAAGATGCTCGGAGCAATCTAGAAACCATCCGCAATTTATTAGTGAGTACACCAACAAATCAAAAGATTCCCTTAGCTCAGTTAGCACAAATTGGCTACGGCACTGGCCCGAATACCATCAACCGCGAGAATGTTTCCCGCTTAATTGTCGTCTCGTCTAATGCTAGCGGTCGAGATTTGCGCTCTGTCGTTGATGAAATCAGAGGCAAAGTTAAACAACAAGTACAATTACCAGCTGGTTACTTTATCGAATACGGCGGTCAATTTGAGTCGGAACAACGCGCTACTCAAAACATCTTGATATTCAGTGCGATCGCATTTGTGGTGATTACGGTCTTAATCTACTTGTCTGTTAAGTCTATCTCCTCAACCGCGATGATTATGATTAATTTGCCCTTGGCATTGGTGGGAGGTGTAATTTCAGTAGCACTAACGGGTGGGATTATTTCCGTCGCCTCTCTAGTTGGCTTCATTACTCTCTTTGGAGTTGCCACTCGCAACGGATTGTTATTAGTTGATAATTACAACGCTAAATTTGCCACGGGAATGCCTTTTTGGGAAGTAATCATTCAAGGTTCGATGGAAAGGCTCAATGCCATTCTAATGACGGCTTTTACCTCCGCTTTGGGGTTAGCACCTCTGGTCGTGGGAGGTGGCGCAGGAAAGGAAATCCTGCAACCGTTGGCGGTGGTTGTGTTAGGAGGGTTGTTTACTTCTACAGCGTTAACGCTGTTAGTTTTACCCGCTTTGTATGCCAAGTTTGGCAAAGTTTTGCTGCCGAAACAGGTAAATCCGGTGTCCGATCTATAAGTTGCGAAAAGAAGAATTTAAACCACAAAGACGTAAAGGACATGAAAAGAAAATGAAATTATTGAAGGCAAATTTAATTATTTTGGGAAGTGTCGGAGTGCTTATTTTAGGAGCTTGCACTGGGGAACAGCAGGCAGCACAACCTGATAATACTCCCACAGAAGCGAAAACTAATCTTCCTGCTGTTTCTCCTTCAAAAACAGCAGCCAAACCCGATCACTCACAACCCTCCAAAGGCGGTAAAGTCGTCGAGACAGGAAAATATCATTTAGAGTTTGTGCCTGAAAAAGAAGCGAACGGCACTCACTTAGATTTATATCTACAGAAAGGGGACACCCACGAAGCAGTTTCTAATGCCAACGTGACGGCTCAAGTTCAGTTACCCAATGGGAGCCAAAAAACCTTAGACATGAAATACGATGTTCAGGGTAAGCACTACGCTGTTTTGCTACCCGAACAAGCATCAGGAGAGTATAAAGTGGTTATCCTCTCTGAAATTAATGGCGAAAAGGCGAACGGTCGTTTTACTTTTAATCGCTAGCAATGCTAGGGGTACGAAGCTATAGCAATCCTATTTGAGTTGTGAGATCCAGTGGTTTAGATACCCGACTTCTTAGAGAAGTCGGGTATCTCGCTTTAACGAATCATTTGGGACTGCTGTTGTAGGTTAGGTTTAGGAATTAAACCCAACCTAATACTAAAAAATGACATCGTTTCATTCAGCTCTTTTACTGAAAATCCCGTACTCTTAGAATGCTAAAGATTGGATTTAGTCGTTGCCTGTGACCTTTTGAATCAAGTCTTGTGCTTTTTCGATTAAATTAGAGTCGTTATTGTTTTCTGTGGAATTGAGTACAGTCTTTTCGTTTGCCTTTTCGCTATAGTCAAAGGGTTCATTGGGGTTTGCTGATTTTTGCTGCTTATCCTCTTCAAGAAAACCTGTTGCTTCGCTATATTGATAGGCGCGGTCAACTCGGTCGTCTGATGTCAGCTTATCTCTTGAATGTAATACTGCATAACTAGGCTGTGCGGCGATGAATAAACTTGCCACACTGATTAAAGTCATTAAACTTAAAACAAAAATATTTTTATGGAGTTTTTGTTTTAAAGTTACTAAAATTCGTTGCATGAAAATTTCCTCCCAATTGCTTTTTGTGAGAATTGATGATGCGCGAGTAGATAGGACTACTAACACAATTTATTAAGTACGAAATGAATCGTACTTATCTAGTTACATCTATGCCGTCTGCCGCAGGATACATTCGTTTATTTTTTTAACCATTCATGATGAATTTTTATTCCTCGGCTCTGCATAGTTTGTTCAAATAAATCGGTGGAAAGTGCCTGTTCTACAGGCCAGACGCCTGGTTTTTTGAGTTTGCCTGCTAGCAATAATTCGGCAAGGGTGCCGGTGCCATAACCGGCTGCCACGGCTGTATTTTCATGCACTAAAGTTGAGCAATAACTTGCTGGCTGATCATCTTTATAACCGTTGACTTCAGAGCGAATTGCTACACCGATGCCAGTGAAGCGATCGCTAACATCTGTCATTCGGTGGCTGACGCGAGCTAAAAATTCGATGACTTTTGGATTGTTGAGCCAGCTAGAGGGCCACCAGTGGGCAACGCTCCAAGTTAGATAATTGTAAAAATCGGGAACTGTACCAAATTTGGTAATGACGGTTTTAACAGGAAAAGTGTCGGGTAGCGTGAAGGCTTCTGGCATATCAAACCAGTAAACGCCGATGCGACCATAGGGAGCAGGAAATTCAATGGTTTCGCGATCGCTATACGGCTTGATTATCTGCCACTGACCATTTATCCAAGCTTTAAAAGGGCTTTGTAGCCCTAAAAATGTTGTTCGCATCACCGTAATGCCAGC
Source organism: Trichocoleus sp. DQ-A2 (assembly GCF_039961915.1). Lineage (NCBI taxonomy): Bacteria > Bacillati > Cyanobacteriota > Cyanophyceae > Leptolyngbyales > Trichocoleusaceae > Trichocoleus > Trichocoleus sp. DQ-A2. Next base: position 108,570 of record NZ_JAMPKD010000023.1, on the reverse strand, counting down.
GCCCCCCGACCCCGATACTAGATAGCTCAGATGAATGCGTTCTGTCTCATCTAGTTGCTCGACGCCCTGGCGTACCATGCTATTAGAAATACCGGGGAAAATACCCGTATTAATAATTGCTGTAACTCCAGCAGCAGCAGCTTCGTCTCGGAAATCCAATGCTTTGCGAGTAAAAGATGGGTGATCGCTGACATCCAGATAGTTGACACCCACTTCTATACAAGTTTTTAGGACTTGGGCATCTCGGTAGTGAAATGGTCCCGCACAGTGGATTACAAGATCGCAAGCAGCGATCGCATCCCTCAACACTTCTCGATCCGCTAAATCTAAAACCTGGAATTGCACTTGCGATCCCAGCTTTTCGCTGACCAACGTTGGCAAGCTTGCAACACCGTGCGCCCCGATTGGGTTTCTGCCAGTAACGGTAATTTGCGCCTGTGTGTGAGCGACGATATCCGCCGCCACATTGCTACCAATCCGTCCGCTTCCTCCCAGAATTAAAACCCGTGTCATTAATCAAGTTGTTAACGCTATCTTCAGTTCATCAGGTTTGCCTGCTTCTCTCCATCGGTACCAAGGCAGACTTTTTTTCAGTAGAACAGACAAATTTTATCGAAATCCGGAAGATCAATTTGTCGATCGGCTGACCTACATGAGATATTAGATGACTTTCACACCCAGCTTTGGGAAGTAGTATCTACCCGAAAACTTCACTTTGTTACACTATACTTAAGAAAGATGTATAAAAAAATCTTCTATGATAAACAAACAAATACCCATGAAGTACCCATAAAGCGGGCATCAATCGTTCGTGAATCAAGGAAAATAAAATCTTTTTTTTAATTGCTAAGAACTCCTAAATTCTAAAGATAACTTTAGGTTGGCATCATTGAGTTGCGAATGAAGGGAGTAATTAGCTGGATTTGGTATAACTTCTCAATGGAAGTGTCCAGCGGTGAAAAAGGAAATTTTCGAGCAGCAGATTGAGGCGACCTCACAACGCCGGAAAGAGCTTTGGCAACGAACTGAGGAATTTCCCACCCAGGACAAGCAACTACTGGTGGAAAGTTTGCAAGAACACGACCAAACTCTAGAAGAATTGCAAGTAACTTTAGAGGAACTGCGATCGCAGAATGAAGAGCTAATCGCCAGCCGTCAGACTGTGGAAATCCAGCGACAGCGCTACCAAGATTTATTCGAGCTGGCTCCAGACGCTTACTTGGCGACGAATCTTGATGCCGTGATTCTAGAAGCCAACCAAGCGGTAGCGCACTTGCTGAATATTTCTCAGGAACACTTGCTCGGCAAACCGTTAGTTATTTTTGTAACGGGTAAGGCTTTGCAAAACTTTTATACAAACTTAAGCCAATTCCTCGCAACTGACCAAGTAAGCAAATGGGAGGTTGAGATTCAAACCCGGCAGGGTACGCGCTTTCCCGCCACCTTCAAAGTTAAAGCAGTGCGCGACTCAAGCGGGCGGGTGGTAGAACTGCTCTGGCTGTTACAAGACATTACCGAGCGCAAGCAGCACGAAGCGGCTTTTCAGAGCGATCGCCATCTTCTCGAAACCCAGGTTGAACAACGAACGGCTGAGCTTGTGGAAACTAACGAGCAACTCAAACAGGAGATCGCTAAGCGTCAGCGGGCTGAAAAAGCGCTGTGGCAGCGGGCGGAAGGGGAATGGGCGATCCGGGTGATTACCGAACGCATCCGCCAGTCGCTCAACCTAGAGGAAATTCTCAACACAACGGTGGCAGAAATTCGACAAGTTCTAGGGAGCGATCGCGTACTGATTTTCCGCACAGAGCCGAATGGGGATGGCGTCGTGGTGGCTGAATCAGTAGATGCAGATTGGCTCTCATTCTTAGGCAATACCGCACCCGCAGCCATGTTTAGAGAATGTATGCCCCTCTATCGGCAGGGGAACGCTAGAGTAATTGATGACATTCAACAAGTAGGGTTTCCAGCAGATATCACTGAGTTTTTCCACTCGTCGCAAGTCAACGCCGCCTTAGGCGTTCCCATCATGCATGGCGGTCGGTTTTGGGGGTTACTTGCAGCTCATCAATGTTCGGCACCGCGTCACTGGGAACCGCTAGAGATCGATCTGCTCAAGCAATTGGCAATCCAAGTATCTATTGGCATTCAGCAATCAGAACTGTATCGGCAAGTCCAGCAACTGAATACGAACCTGGAACGCCAGGTACGCGATCGCACTGCCCAATTGCAACAAGCGCTCGACTTTGAAGCACTGCTCAAACGCATCACCGACGATGTCCGCGATCGCCTTGATGAAAACCAGATTTTACAAGTTGTCGTCTGGGAATTAGGTGTCGGGTTGAATATTGATGGCTGCGATACAGGTTTATACGATGCCGACCAGACCACGTCTACCATCAGCTACGAATACACCCTAGGAATCCCTTCTGCTCAGGGACAGGTAGTGCAGATGGCAGACTTCTGGGAGGGTTATTCTCAGCTGCTGCAAGGCAAATATTTCCAATTTTGTCAGATGGTGCCCGATAGTCGAGGTGCGCTGACCAGACTCGCTTGCCCCATTGTTGATGACCAAGGGGTACTGGGGGATTTATGGTTATTTAAGCCCCATCAAGAAGCCTTCAGCGAGCTAGAAATTCGACTGGTGCAACAGGTCGCGAATCAGTGCGCGATCGCCCTTCGGCAAGCCCGGCTGCATCAAGCAGCGCGATCGCAAGTCGAGGAACTGGAAAAACTCAATCGCCTCAAAGATGACTTTCTCAATACCGTTCCCCACGAGTTACGCACACCAGTCTCTAACATGAAAATGGCGATTCAGATGTTGTCCATTGCTTTGAATCGTGACTATGCCTTATTTGCCGAAATGGGCAAGCCGAGGGAACAACAAAGCAAAGTCGCTCGCTACTTTCAGATTTTACAGAACGAGTGCGAACGAGAAATTCGCCTGATTGATGACCTGCTGGATTTACAAAAACTCTATGCAGGCGCTCACCCTTTATTACTGAGTGCGATTCAGCTCCAGGAATGGCTGCCGCCCATTGTAGAACCTTTTCAAGAGCGAGCCAGAAACCACCAGCAAACCTTGCTCCTTGACCTTCCTGCCGACCTCCCTCGCTTCATCTGCGACCCCACGACGCTAGGCAGGATTTTGAGCGAGTTACTAGAAAACGCCTGCAAGTACACCCCCGCATCAGAAACGATCGCATTCAAAGTCCAGAGTCAGCCAGGGAGCGTTCAGTTTAGCGTCAGCAATTCCGGCGTGGAGATTCCGGAACGCGAACTTCCGCATATCTTTGACAAGTTTTACCGCATTCCCAGTAATGACCCGTGGAAGCAAGGGGGAACGGGATTAGGGTTGACGATCGTGAAAAGATTAATCGCCCATTTGAAAGGGACTCTGCGAGTGGAAAGTAAGGATCGTCAGACCTGCTTTATCCTCGATTTACCGAGCGATCGCTCAGCTCAAATTATCTCCTAATCCTTCCATTGGTAGGGGCACGGGCAATGCCGTGCCCCGATTTATCGCTACGAAATTTTAAACACAGACTCAACCGTAGATTTGAGAGAATTTCCCGCATCCTTCAGCTTTTGGGCAATTGGCTGCTGAGTATGCAGGAACACACGAGCGCAGTTGCGTCCCGGCATCCCGGAAATAGAACCGCCTGGATGAGTACCCGCACCGCTGAGAAATAACCCTTCAATCGGAGTTTTGTAGTTTGCCAATTCCGGCAACGGACGGAAAAAGACCATTTGGTCGAGGGTCATATCAACGTGGTAGTAGTTGCCTTTGTAAGCGCCCAAGCGATCGCCGAGTTCCGCTGGACTTTCAACAGCACGAGCGATAATGGAGTGCTTGAGATTCGGCGAATAATCGGCTAGCTTATCTAACACGCGGTCTGCGACTTTGTTTTTCAGTTCATCTGTCCAGCCAGTACCATGCAAACCCGTACCTTCTGCACCGGCAATCTGATAAGGTGCGAAAAACTCAATCCACAGCGTATGCTTGCCTTCCGGAGCCATTGACGGATCGAGTACCGTGGGTACGACCACATACATTGAGGGATCGGCATCGGGAATATTGCCGATAGAAGCCTCGCTGTGAGCGATTTCCACATGGCGCACCGAGTCAGCAATTAGAACTGAGCCAATCAGGTACTCATCCTGGTGGTTGTGGTGTTCAAAACGCAAAGGCTCGGATAGGGCGCAATCGATCTTGAGAATCGTTTCGTTGTTGTTGACAATTCTGCGCTCTAAGCGTTCCCTTAAATTCGGGTCGGCTGAATCAACATCGCTCTCATCCATGTGGCGTAGGAACAAGCGCTTGGCATCAATGTTGGAGATCACCCCAGTTTTAGCGCGGTATTCGGTGCCACCTGCCACCCGCACGCCCACTGCACGACCGTCATCGATTAATACTTTTTCAACGGTCTGGTCGCACAGGACGACACCGCCTTTACTTTTCACTAACTTCAGCAAAGCATCAACCAGTGCGCCGCTACCACCTTTAGGTCGCGCCATTCCAGGGTCATGGCGCATCGCCATCATGATTGAACCGACAGAAATGGTTTTTTGGGACGGAGGTGCGCCAAGCTCTGCGGAGAGTCGAGCCAAGGGCGCTTTCAGAAACTCGGAATCAAACCACTCGTTGAGGATATCTTCCGGGCTGGTGAGCATGGTACGAATCAGATCCAACGTCTTATTTGGCCCACCCAAGACGGAGAATAAATCTTGCAGCTTTTTGAGGTCGTAATTGCCAGCAATGTCAACGATCGATTTTGGCGGTGCGTTGAACACCGGGATCATTGCACCCAGTACGCGCTGCCAGTACTCGGTATATTCGGCATATTTTTTGGCATCGCGATCGCTATAACGTGCAATCTCTGCACAAGTTTTTTCAACGGATTTGTGACCTAAAAAGTATTTGCCATCAGGATGGGGGCAAAAAGCGACTGGGTCGCAATATAAATATTCCAAGCCATATTTAGTGAGTTCTAACTCTTCGACTACCGGACCCAAGTGAATGAACTCGTGGTCAATCGAGCAGAGGTTGAACTTAAAACCCGGTGCCTCTTTCGGTAAGATTTCTTCGGTTGTTGCGCCGCCGCCCGGAATGGAGCGCTTTTCTAGTAACAGAACGCTATAGCCTGCTTTGAGCAGATAGGCGGCACAGACAAGTCCGTTGTGACCGGCACCAATAATGACAACATCGTACTCTTGCATGGACAATACTCTCAGACCCGTGTATATCCCCGATTCTAAGAAAGTTAAGAACTTTAAAGGGTCTATCACTCGAAGGATATCCTCCGCCCGGAGCCGCCAGCTAGACGCGGGAGAAAACGCCTTTAGGGCTGTTTGTGATGAGGCGCGAATATCAGGGCAAGCACAGGGCAAGCAGCCGCTAAGGGCATGGCGTCTACTCGGAGAGGCGTAGGGCAAAGCGGACAGAATCGTGAGAGGTGGTGAGAGATGGTAAGAGGCGCGATCGCGCTCATGCCAAGCGAGGCGTTAGCCTAGCGCAGAAAAAGTCAGTTCGCTGATTTTCTTCGTTAACCGCGGCTAAACTCTAGCCCAAAGCAATTCTCGCAGTTATACTGGCTAGGTCTACATCGTCTTGGAACGGGTCAGCACTACAGAATATGAATCCTGTTGTCAAAATTGTTCAACCCTCTGGCATTTTAGACGGTATGAAGGCGACTCAGTTTCGTCAAGAAATTAGCGATATTGTTGAAAACGGAGGCAATATGGTGTTAATTGACTTTAAGGACGTTACCTTTATGGATAGTTCTGGGTTGGGGGCGCTAGTGCTTGCACTCAAAACTGTTCGCGCCGCTGGTGGTAAACTCTTTATTTGCTCGATTAATGAGCAAGTAAGAATGTTATTTGAACTGACGAGTATGGATCGCGTTTTTGAAATCTTTCCTAATCGTGAAGAATTCAATAACGCGATTAGTCAATAGCTAATGGCTAATCGCTAATGGCTAATCGCGATCGACAATTAGCACTTAGCAATTAGCACTTAGCACTTGACTAATCAAAGTTGATTTGCAGCAACGATAAATCATCGTCAAAATAGTCTTTTGGATTCCTATCTTGAACAGAATTTACTATCCGATCTAGATTATTCTGATGATTTTTCGGAAATTCCGTCAGCAGATCGATGAATGCATCAAGACCCCAAATCGTGCCATCTGGTTGGTTAATTTCATAAATCCCATCACTGAAAATGTAAAGTGTGCTGGATTTTTCCACCTCGCAGCTACCATCCATAAATTCAGCATCAGGAAACATCCCAACTGGCAACCCTGGGGTTTTTAAGCGTTTGACTTGGGTTACTAAATTCGAGTTTGCAGAGATTAAAACTGCCGGTGGATGCCCAGCGCTGGCGTAAACTAGGGTGCGCTTAACTCGGTTATAGACTCCGTACCAGATAGTGAAATATTTATCATTTCGCTGAGTCATCTGGAACGTTTCATTCAACGCCTTCAGGACATCGCTAGGCTCATAGTAATTAATTTTAGGAAGGGCTTGGCTTTTGAGTAAGTTCATTACAGAAAGAGACGGTAAAGCAGCCCGCAATCCATGTCCGGCGACATCTAGCAGATAAATCGCTAAATGATCTGGATCTAGCCAGTAATAATCAAAGCCATCCCCTCCTAATTGGCGGGAAGGAACAAAACGAGAATCAATGGTTACAGGAGGTGAGGTCAGCGGAGAAGGAAGGATGGAACACACATACTCGGCTGCTTCTGCTAATTCCGCCTCCAACAGCAGTTTTTGGTGCTGCAAGTCGTGGCTGAGTTGGTGTAACCTCAAGCCGGCCCGCACTCGCGCCTTCAACTCATACATATCGATGGGCTTGCACAAAAAATCATCCGCCCCAGCATCCAGCCCTTTCACCCGATCCTCGACGGAACCCATCGATGTCAGCAAAATAAAGAAAGTTGTTGAAAGTTCTGCGGTTGCCTTGACCTGACGGCACACTTCCAGTCCGTTCATGCGCGGCATGATCCAATCGCAAATTACCAGTGCAGGTCGTAACTTTTGCGCTAGGGTCAAACCGGCTTCGCCATCGCTGGCGACGGTTAATTCATAACCCTCGCTTTTTAGCGTTCTTTTGAGCAATAGCTGAATCGCCGGGTCATCATCAATAATCAGAACTTGAACCATGAGATAGAGGGACTACAGGTCGCTTAAGATGGAAGGCAGTTAAAACTGAAGGATGACACCTGAGGCAAGTGTGAAGATCGCTAAACTTCACCGAAAATATGCACAATCATAAACAAGTATAGTCATCGGTTGCTCGAAGTTATCTAGGCTTTCCACTCGTTACTGACTCGCATTATGATGATCAACATTGTTACTGCGATCGAAAATGCTCATGTAGATATTTTGAGAGCCGTCATCACCAAATCTAGCAAGTTCTACGCCCAAAGCTATCAATACTTCCAGTCTAAGCACCTCCGACTTCTTGACTCATGCCACCCATTCATGAGGCTAATGAGAAAGTGGCACGCTGCCCACTAACCAGAAAATTCATTGCGATCGCAACGATTACCTATAGGCTAGACTGGATTCTCTCTAATTTGTGCCGATGTTTAATACAAAGTTTCAGTGTCGTTGATTAAAAAGGCTTTGAACAGTTGAAACTCATCAAAAAAATCTCTGTACAAGTTTCCAGCGACCTCAAGGCGTTAGATGGTGTTTTGTCATGGTTTGAAGGTTTAAATCAACCTGAGATTCCTAAAAAAGTTTGGCTACAGTGCCAATTAGCTCTAGCTGAAGGCTTTACTAACGCAGTTCGTCATGCCCACAAAGGCAAAACTTCAGATGTTCCAATTGATATTGAAGTTAATTTGTTTTCGGAATGTTTAGAAATCCGAATTTGGGATCAAGGACCGCCTTTTAATTTAGAAGCCCGCCTTAAAAAACCAGAGGAGATCAGCAAGAATGCCACGGGGGGGCGGGGTATCGCCATTTTACAAAAAATCGCGGACTATCTGAGTTATACCCGCACTGACAACCGGAATTGCCTGTTAGTTGTAAAAAATTATTCTAATTTGTTAGCCTCTGATTGAATTTCACACAAAGATAAGTAGAAGTTTAATTTCTAATAAGATTTTAATCTTCACAACTGGAGAAAGAAAAGAGATTTATAGACCTAGAAGGCTGTAGGATCGAGGGTTAAGAGGCTAGGAGTTTGCTGAAGGACGGACTTCTAAGCGTCTGGAGTACGAATGTCTTCAGGAAAACGGTTTTTGGGTTGATGAGCGCCTACCGGCTGAAATAACCATACAACAGAGCGAGCAATGGGATGGGTGCGAGTAGCGATCGCGCAATCCTAGCACTGCTGACGAACCTACCCTACGGGAAGCCAACGCCATTTTACGTTTTTAGCTTCTCGCGCACTTAATTTACAAGAGGAATCTGAGATTATGACCGCACCGACTCAAGAGGCGATGTTAGCGACGCCTGCTTTTTGCGATGGAATTCAATATTTTGGCGAGAATTTGCCAGGATTTGAGACGGCTGGAAAATCTCCTGCCATAGAAGAAGGTAAGCCAAGCATCGCATCTCCCACCGATCCGGCTGCTGTCTTCCAAACTTTATTGTATGCAGATGCTTTACGCTATTTGACCCTGCAAGTCACTGCAAGTAAGGCGTCTGGGCACCCTGGCGGTTTTGCGAGTCAAGCGGAAGCGTATGCCGCATTGGTTATGCTCGGTTACAAGAATATCATCACCGAAGTCGGGCATCACGCCCCCGGATTTTATAGTGCCATGTTCTTGGATCGGTCGCTAGAGGACATGGGAATCACGACCGTGCAGCAATTGCGCGATCGCTTCCGGGAAAAGCACGGACTCTTAGGACACCTCTCCGGCTACATTCCTGGCATTCTCGCACCCGCGGGTCCCTTGGGACAAGGGCAACACTTCGCAATGGCAGCAGCAAAGCTGCATCGCGACAAGCTTTTCCCCTTCACTCTGGGTGACGGAGGCTTAGGCGAACCCTACATTATGAGTGGGATGGGACACTTCCACACGGCTTACCCCGAAGCCACGAATTTCTTGCCGGTGCTGGTTTGGAACGGCTACAGCCAGGAACACCATAGCATGGTGTCCACTAAGTCCAACGAGCAGATGATCGGTTACTGGCGTGGCAATGGGTTTGAAGAAGTTGTCTTAATTAACGCCAAAGACTTCGACGATCAAAACCAGCCAGGAGATTATGTTGATAGCACAGCCTTTTCCTTCGAGAAGCGACTGGAATTCACCAAAGCGGTGCTACTGGCAGTAGATAAAGCAGCGAAATCTGCACTTGGCGGCAAACTCACCGTATTGATTATTAAACAGCTCAAGGGTGCGGGTGTCCACGCCAAAGGCGCAAAATCCCACAACCTCTATCCCAAAGACACCCTGGATAGTCCCCACATCTCCAACGCCTTGAAAGCACGCGCCTTATCCTCTGCGGCGTGGGAATTGGTGCGGACGAATTGCGAACGCGCCGGTGGTGGTCCCGCAGCTAAGACCGTTGTGACAGAATTTGAGTTACCGTTGCCAGACTTGGGTGAATTGCCCTTGGAAGAATATTCTGTCGGTGGCGAGGCAAAGGTGTCAACGACAGCAATGGGGCGTTTGGTGGGGAAAGTGGGAGAAAGCGATCGCAATTTCCTCGTTACCAACGCTGACGGCAACGAAGCCTCTGGGATTGCCAATATTAACCAAGCCTTAAAGATTATCCACCCCACAGTGGACGATCTTTACAATCAAACACCCCAAGGGCAAGTTTACGAACCCCTGAGTGAAGATGCTTGTGCCGGGTTAGCGGTTGGCTTATGCCTCATGGGTGCTAGAACTCTCTGGTGTTCCTACGAATCCTTTGCCATCAACGGCTTACCGATTTGGCAAACCGTAACGCAAGCGATGGCAGAATTGCGCCGTCCCACTCCCTCTACGATTACCTTATACACTGCTGGAGCCTTGGAACAAGGGCGCAATGGTTGGACGCACCAACGTCCGGAAATCGAAGCGTATTTCGCCGCCATGATGCGGAATGGCAACGTTTTCCCCCTATTCCCCCCTGATGCGAATAGTATCCAAGTCTGCTACGACTGGGCGCTGACAACGAAGAATAAGGGAATTGTGATTACTGCCAGCAAATCGCCGCTACCGATTCGCACGACTTTTGAACAAACTCGCCAAGGGTTGCGCGACGGTGCCATTGTGCTGCATGAAATCCCCGGTGACAAGATGGTGGTGTTTGCCGTGATTGGCGATATGACGCTGATGCCAGTCTTTGAAGCCGCCGCGTTTTTAGAAACCGAAGGAATTGGGGCGCGGATTGTCTCGATTGTTAATCCCCGCCGCTTGTATCGTCCCCATGATGTCTCCTGGGATACCTGTTCCGAATCCGATGGCGACTTTTTGGACGATGCTGGCTTTGCCAAGCTATTTAATGGTGATGCCTTAGTTGGCGTCACGGGTGGCGCTTCTGGGATGCTAGAACCCATCATGCTTCGGAGTAACTGCAAGCGCGATACTTTCGCCTGGAAGCGTGGCGAAACGACAGCGAGTGCGGGTGAATTGATGGCATTTAATGGATTAACGGCTGAAGCGTTAACAAAACGTGCGATTGAGTTAGTGCATTAAGTTTAGTTAGCTCATAAAGTTTGATCGCTCTCTTGTTTATTCAGGAGAGCGATATCACTACTTGTTGTATTATTTAAAGTTAGTAGCAGCTAAACACAAATTTAAAACTAATATTTTAAATACAACAAGAACAATTTTTGCTTATCTTATTTTAAATTTAATTGATTTTAGAAAATAAGAGACAAAACTACTCAAGATTGGAGATGCTTAGCTTTTTTATTGTTGATTTTAATTAAGTGAATCTTTGATAGTGTTTAATTTTATAAACTAAATTTAATTCAAGATAACCCTAAAATTTGAAGTAGTTCTAAAAATAGAAAAGCAATTCTATCCTTTTATTCAAACAAATTATTGCAGGCGATCGCCTATACTAATAAATTAAAACTTTCTGGCACGAATTTGAAGCGTTGGAGATTGGCGTCAGCGTGCAGAAAGAGATGAGAAAATTATAGGGGCAGCGTTCGGATTTAGCATGACAACCAAACCAAAAATTATTGTCCTTGATGATGACCCTACTGGTTCTCAGACGGTTCACGGCTGCTTGCTGCTGACGCGCTGGGATGTAGATACCTTGCAGTTGGGGTTGGCGGACGAGTCCCCGATTTTCTTTGTGCTGACGAATACGAGGGCGCTGACTCCAGAGGAAGCGGCAAAGGTTACTAGAGAAGCTTGCCATAACTTGAAGGAAGCGATTACCCAATCAAACATCCATGATTTTCTAATTGTCAGTCGTTCTGACTCCACCCTGCGCGGACATTACCCAGTCGAGACAGATGTAATTGCCGAAGAATTGGGTTCCTTTGATGCCCATTTTCTAGTTCCTGCCTTCTTCGAGGGGGGACGAGTGACCCGCGACAGCGTACATTATTTGATAATTGACGGCGATCCGACACCTGTTCATGAAACTGAGTTTGCCCGCGATTCAGTCTTTGGCTACCACCATAGTTATTTGCCTGATTATGTGGAGGAAAAGACAAAAGGTAGAATTCCAGCTAACGAAGTAGAACGCTTTTTACTTGCAGATATTCGGGCTGGAAGTTTGGAACGGCTGATGAACCTCAGTGGCAATCGGTGCGGCGTCGTAGATGGGGAAATTCAAGCAGATTTAAACCGCTTTGCAGAAGATATTCTAGCAGCAGCCAGTCAGGGAAAACGCTTCCTATTTCGCAGTGCTGCCAGTATCTTAACCGCCTTGGCTGCTTTGCCTCCGCAACCTGTAGCAGCAGAAGATATGGCGCAATATGTGCGGGAAGGCAAACCGGGCGCAGTGATTGTCGGTTCTCATGTCAAAAAGACGACACAACAGCTAGAACAACTGCTAAAAGAACCAGGTACAGTTGGCATTGAAGTAGAGATTGAACGTTTACTTGATGATTCTGTCACTGCGTTAGAAAGTCTCCTCAATGAAACACTGGAAAAGGTTCACGCAGCGTACAATTCGGGGAAAACGCCTGTAATTTACACTAGCCGCAAAGAACTTACTTTTAAGGATGTACAAACGCGGTTACTGTTTGGGGAAGATGTTTCTGCTTTGTTGATGGATATCGTACAGGGTTTACCTGCGAATATTGGGTTTCTCATCAGCAAAGGCGGCATAACTTCTAATGATGTGTTGAGTACAGGTTTAGCGTTAACTTCAGCGCGGTTACTCGGTCAAATTTTGCCCGGATGTTCAATGGTACGGACTTCAGAGAATCATCCCCAATTTCCAAATTTGCCCGTGGTGCTGTTTCCCGGCAACGTGGGGGATGCCGATGGGTTAGCCACGGTTTATCGGCGTCTGAGCCAGCATCGTTAGTCATCAGGAAGGTTGAAGGTTGAGTGATAAGAAGTTCTCCTGTTGCCCTCTTGTCTCCTTGCCCTGATGCCGCTTGCCTATATCATGGATAATTAGTCAATCCACCCAGGTCAGGCTTTTCGTCCATGACTTCTGATTCGTCCGTTCCGATAGCTGTTTCAGTTGTTCCCGAAAATACAGGGGAAGTAAATTGCCACGAACAAGTCCGCATCAAAAGCGACCAGAGGTGGCTGACATTAATTTTGCCCCCGGAAGCGGAGACACCCACCACGGCTAGCTGGTCTGACCTTTGGCAACAGCTGAAGCAGCGCCTCAATGCCGGTGAACGCTTCTGGCAGCCGAATACAGAGGTGCATTTGGTGGCAAAAGATCGCTTATTAGATGGACGCCAGCTGCAAGCGATCGCAGATGCCCTTGCCGAAGATCGGCTACAACTCAAGCGTGTCTACACCAGTCGCCGTCAAACCGCTGTTGCTGCTGCTGCTGCCGGTTACTCGGTGGAACAAGCACCCCCAGTTTCCCCCCTCAATCAACCGCCTTCGCCGCCAACGACTGTATTAGCTGAACCCTTATATGTGCAAACGACCGTGCGTTCGGGAGTGGAAATTCGTCATCCCGGTACTGTCATTATCCTGGGAGAAGTGAATCCGGGCGGCAGCATCATCGCATCCGGCGATATCTTAGTGTGGGGACGTCTGCGCGGGATTGCTCATGCTGGTGCCGAGGGCAATCAAGAGTGTTTAATTATGGCGCTACAGATGGAACCCACCCAACTGCGAATCGCTGATTATCTGGCGAGGGCACCGGAAAATCCACCCGCTCAATTTTATCCGGAAGTTGCCTACGTAACGCCGGAAGGAATTCGGATCGCAAGAACAACTGAGTTTTCTAAAACTCAGTCTTTATCGATGGGGGTTGGACGTTAAAGAGGCAATCTAGGGCGAGTGATAAGTTCTGTAGGGGTTGTAAGGGCGATGTCTACTTGGTGCCTGCCCTCAGTTTGGCGCTAGTTTTAAGTTAAGGCGTTATTATTTTTGAGGAGTAAGTATATACTGAACTCAAAACAAAAAAACTCAAAAATAATTGATTGACCTAATTTAAAACACCAAAATCAAAACTCTCTCAAGGGCGAATTTACTAGGCATAGCTGTGGGAGAATAGACAATTCGATTAAACTCGCCCCTATACATTCACGCACTAAAACGAAGCTAAGAACTTTTCAACATGAGTCGCATTATTGTGATTTCCTCCGGCAAAGGAGGGGTGGGGAAAACCACCGTAACGGCAAATTTAGGTATGGCTTTAGCTAGGGCGGGGCGTCAAGTTGCTCTAGTCGATGCGGATTTTGGCTTGAGAAATTTGGATTTGCTGCTGGGGCTGGAAAATCGGATTGTCTACACGGCGGTTGAAGTCCTGGCAGGCGAATGTCGGTTAGATCAAGCGTTGGTGAAAGATAAGCGGCAACCGGGACTGGTATTATTACCCGCTGCCCAAACCCGAACCAAGGAGTCAATTAGCCCAGATCAGATGAAACAGCTGGTTAATGAATTAGCTGCGAAGTACGAATATGTCTTGATTGACTCTCCGGCGGGGATTGAGATGGGCTTCAAGAATGCGATCGCTGCCGCCCAGGAAGCCTTGATTGTGACAACGCCAGAAATTGCCGCGGTGCGGGATGCTGACCGGGTTGTCGGCTTACTAGAAGCCCAAAACATTAAGCGTGCCCACCTGATCGTCAACCGCATTCGACCGGCAATGGTGCAAGCCAATGACATGATGTCGGTAGAAGATGTGCAGGAACTTCTCGCCATTCCTTTAATTGGTGTGATTCCTGACGATGAGCGGGTCATTGTCTCCACCAATCGGGGCGAACCTCTGGTACTGGCTGAAAATCCCACCCTACCGGGAACGGCATTTTTCAACATTGCCCGCCGCCTAGAAGGGGAGCCAATTGAGTTTCTGAATTTGGATGCTGGGAATGACAACTTCTTTTCTCGCATCCGAAAATTATTGTGGTCTAAGATTATCTAACCTTCACATCTGCCCGATCCATGATTAGCGAACTTTTAGAACGACTTTTTCCTCGCATTAGTGCTGACAACAGCCGCGCGGAAGTCAAGCGCCGCCTGCAACTGGTCATTGCCCACGATCGAGCTGATTTAACACCAGAGATGGTGGAGTCAATGCGGAAGGAAATCCTGGAAGTCGTCTCTCGCTATGTCGAAATCGAGGCAGAGGGGTTGGAGTTTTCTCTAGAAAGTAACCAACGGGCGACGGCATTGATTGCCAATTTGCCCATCCGGCGGGTCAAAGCAGATGCGGAGCCTGGGGATACATAATAGCGATCGCATTGAGCGCATTGAGCGCATTCAGGAGCGATCGCGTACAGCCCTTTGGGCATGAAAACAGCGAAGCGAGGCGTTAGCCTATCGCTGAAAGAGTCAGTTCGCTACTCTGCATCGGAACTTCCTGACATCTGCGGGAGTGCGGCACCCATCCTATCAATGCCTTCACCAAGTTTTTAATCCTATTTTTATTTCTTGAAACTAAAATAAATCGGCTTCTTTTTCAGGCTTTTATGCTCTCCTATCTCCTAAGAGCAAACTAAGTTTTCATGCAAACTTAGGGCGAATTGGTCTAATTCGTCATCTAACTTAATCCTCTGTCTAAAGCTCATCTTAAACGGATTGGCTGTTTTTACTGCTGTGGGTGGATAGGAAATTTATGGGTTGCCTTTAACAATAAAAAGAGAATCACTCCAGCATTTAAAACTCTTTTTCCACAAAAAAAGAGCTTTTCAGGAGTCGGTTGATCGGGGCATCGATAAAACCCGTTGCAGCATTAATAATATCTACTTTTGAGGATGAGCCGGTTTAATGACTACCTCTTTGTGGAAACATCTATCAGCCGGTGTCGCGACCACCTTTATCGCTTTGGGAACAGCCGCACCCTCCCTAGCAACCACTCTCTCCGGTTATGCAACGACCGGAAACATGATGAGTGGGATGCAGATTACAGTTGGTTTCCTGGATGGAACTTCCCAAACGGCAACTTGGGGGGTCACAGATTCTATTTCGGGAGGAGCATTTGGGAGTGGCTGGTCTCTCACCCAAGCGGGTAACACATACGGTTACGATCCAGACTATGGTGCATACGGCTGGAGATTGACCCACTCCGGCGTCAGCCCCATTGCCTCGCTGCTAATCAATGCAATTCCTGGAAATGCCGTTTTTGATACTTATCCTTATTTAAATGGTCCCCAGAATACGCCTGGGTCAGCAGAGGGTTGGGAGTTCCAGGTACTATCAGGGCAATCTCCCTCTGCCTATGCCTACTCAGTCCCGATTGACATTTCAAAAGGCGACTTATTTGGGGCACTTTCGATGTCCTGGAACGGCGGATTTAACGGGACAATGCGATTTATCGCCGATACGGATAGCGGCACTACA
Source organism: Trichocoleus sp. DQ-A2 (assembly GCF_039961915.1). Lineage (NCBI taxonomy): Bacteria > Bacillati > Cyanobacteriota > Cyanophyceae > Leptolyngbyales > Trichocoleusaceae > Trichocoleus > Trichocoleus sp. DQ-A2. Next base: position 92,680 of record NZ_JAMPKD010000023.1, on the reverse strand, counting down.
GCCGATCCAGTGAAGCCCTTAGAACCACCACCACCGCCACCCCCACCGCCACCCCCACCGCCACCACCGCCACCACCGCCACCACCGCCGCCGCCCCCACCTCCAAACATTGCGCCGATTCTAAGTTTCGACAATTACACAATTTATGAGGGTCAATCGGTATCGCCGATACTGTATGCGACCGATCCCGATCCCGACTCGATCGCTTTCTTGCTAAATGGCAATGTCGTTGGTAGCGATCCAAATACTTCAGGAGTCCGTGCATTGTCCGTACCCTTAGGGACTTATGCAGATGAGGGAAGTTTTGCCTTGACAGCGCAAGCACAGGATAGTCGAGGTGAGAATAGTTTGCCCGTCACTCGAACGCTGACGGTTCTGAATGTTGCCCCCACCATCACTAGCCTGACCCCAAATTTAACCATTAAAGAAGGCGATCGCTTTAATTTTGATGGCACCGCAACCGATCCGGGAATCTATGATGTTCTCACCTACAATTGGGACTTAGATAACAACGGTCTGTTTGATAACTTCACTGGACCCAACGGGCAATCTTCCTTTGCCGATGAAGGTTTCAACCCCATCGGGCTGCAAGTCTCAGATGGCGATGGCGGGTATGCTAACGGTGGTTTTAACGTGACTGTTGAGAACGTTGCCCCCACCATTACTAGCATCACTTCAGCACTCACGGTTTTAGAAAACCAGAAGTTTGATTTTGCGGCTACCGCAACCGATCCGGGCATCCTGGATCTGCTCAGCTTTGACTGGGACATCAATAATGATGGCATTTTTGCTGACTTCACCGGCACGGCGGGGCAGTGGGCTTTTAGCAATAGCGGGACTTATACCGTTGGCTTGAGAGTCTCTGATGGCGATGGTGGATTTGCTTTCAGTTCTTTTGATGTGACGGTTGAACACGTCCCCGAACCTTCGAGTGCGATCGCTCTATTGGCGTTTGGTGCTGTTGGTGCGGGTGCTATCCGCAAGCGCAAACATCCCTAAAAAATTAGCTTCTTTGTTAGGCAGGTTGGCACAGCCCAACCTGCTGATTTCTCATATCTAGATAAAAATTTTGTCAAAAAGCGATATGCTCCTAGCATCCGCTTCGCTACGCATCTGAACGGCTCCAACCCAATTTGGGTACAGCAAACTTAACACCCTCAACCACCGTGAGCGCAAGGGAAAGGGAAGCAGGACCCCTTTAGATTGGGGTAGAGTCTTCCTAAAAAAGCGTAGCGAAGCGAATGCTAGGAGCATATTGCTTCTCCCCAATTTATAAACGGGAAATTCCATATAAGTTTATGTAGGACTAAAAAAGGGAAAAATTTCAGTTACAAATCGTACAGTAGCTTTTCAAATGGCTAGGTAGCAACCATGTGGGAAAGTCATATATTTGGTGCGACCCTTGTATGGTTTGAATCTCTGAAACTGCCTATCAAGCGGCATTTCCAAATCAATAATCCCAAATCTAAAGTTCAAAATGGGATGACGTGGAATCCACAGGTTTAGGAAGTGTCTGGAGAACCAGATTCTGCATTCAGGGGATGGGTGATTAGTGCTAATAATCACAATGAAATGCTGAAGCGAAAATGGGAACAGAAAGCTAGGGATAAACATCCTTAACTAACTGCAAGGAAAAATTAGCAATTGCCGGATCTTCCTTGGAAGGCATCGCAATTGTTCCCAGAGATGAGAGGTGTATTGGGCAATACTATTTGCTACTTCACGTTACATCCAACACGCTAGCTGCAAAGCAGCTACTTTGCAGTTAGCCTATGCCGCAATGATTTGGCTGCTCTCCCCAAACCTCTTTTTCAAAGGAGAAAATTTCGTCAAAGCCTCTTATTTAAGGGGGGGTGGGGGATATCCAATAACGACTTTGCGTAGTTTATGGCGGATTGGGGAGTATCTGCACGGCGCGAGCCGAAAAAGCGCCAAATCAGCGCCAAATCAGCGTTCTGCATCCCTAAAACCCGATGCGAGCGCCTCTAGAAAGTAAAGTTGCAGGGCGATCGCGCTGAAAGGCTATTAAACTCCTATTCTCAACAGCGAGCCTTTATTAAAAATTCATGAAGCCTTCGTATAATTTTTTACGAATTAGCATTAACCGAGTCATATAAATTCAGTCTGAGGGCTGATTTCGGCTTCCGATTTTGATTCAAATTAGCGATTTTAATATATTGTTTCAATAAAGATTATCGAAAGGTACTGGTAATCTATTCAAAAAATATGCCAGACTTTGCACAGAAATATGTACAACAAAATTTTGATTTTTAAAAGTATACAAAGACACAAGGAGATTTGTAGGTTTTATTGAAACAACAGTGATATTGGCACGTCAGAGAATATACGGTTATCAACATTTAACTGTATAGGCACGAAGTTGTAAAAAGTTATATCCAGAGCGGCTTTGACGAACGGTTGACACAAAACCTTCAAAATTCTTCTGTAGCGATTGATTCTATCTGAGAGTAACCGAAATCCTCATTAGTCATCCTTGCCGGTGCTTGGGCTTGCGATCGCCACGAAATCCTCAAGATTCCCTCAATCCGAACGGGCAACCTATACAGTCAATATTCACTTTTTTAGAAAAAAGTTTTATGAGTGCCTTGAGTTTTATGAAAAAACTATCTATGACAGCTGCTGGAGTAGCCTGTGTCTCCGTGGGAGGGATGTGCGCGAATGCACCCCCCCTCAAAGCGGCAATTCTCGCAGTGGATGATTCAGCGTCATGGGCAACAGGGTCAAATGCCCTATCTAAGCTGGGTTTCAATATGGTTCAGGTAGAAAATAGTTCCCTACCAGAGTTTTCGATTCTCTCGACTCTCTCGTCGCCGTTGGGCAATTTGACCTTCAGCCCCCAGGTTCAGAAAATAAATATTAATTCCGGTTGGACAACCTGGAGTCATGGCTACACCGGGGAGGTATATTTTAGCGGCTGGAATGTCTTAACCACGACGATTACACTGCCTGGCGGTATTAGTGCATTTGATTTATATGTGGAGCCAAACCTCTTTGGCTTATTCGACATCGCCGTAACGGGTATGAATGGTACCTCGACCACCCTGTTGCAGAAAGTCAGTGGTTTGTCAGGTGCTAAGTATTTTGGGTTCTACGCCACTGAGGGAGATTTGCTTTCCACCATCAAAATTACTGATCTCTCGAACGGTGCTGCTCATGGGTTTGGCATGGCTGAGTTCCGTCTCGCATCCCGTACAGTTGCTGTTGTTCCTGAATCCTCTTTTGGATTGGGTCTGTTAGCGTTTGGTGCGTTAGGTTCCATTTCGTGGCTATTGCGGAAACGGCAACACAAATAGGAAAACAGTCCTAAGTGAATATAAAACCAATATTGAGAACTGCTGTGTCTTCCATCCGGAGACACGGCAGTTTTTTTGAGAAGGGATGTTGAATTTGAGTGTCCCTATCACAGCGATCGCATCCATCGCTGCATGAAGGATAGCGATCGCAGCGTGTATTGCCTTCCGCTGTATTAAGGGGAAGTCTCTGGGAATCGTACAGCCTCCGAAGGATGTTCTTGAACCCAGCTTAATCCTTGGCTTGTCGAGCGTTGAAGGCACAGCGATTTTTTTACGGCTATTAACTTGCTCTTGGTGCCGTCATCTCGTTACTGATTCAACGATGAGGGCAATATCCGCCACTGGCAGAAATCCACAAACGATACGGTACTCTCTCTTGATTGAGGACACAAAGGAGCGATCGCTCTGAATTCACTTGCCTCACCCAAAGGTGCGAACTGACAAGTCAGCGCTTCGCTATCGCGCTAGAGGCTCATTCACCAGTGCGATCGCGTCTTGCCTAAAATGCCTTACAAGCGATCGCCCTACGATGAAGCGAATGTATTCCGGACAAATTCCTGGCATTAGAAATCTTACTTACTTAATTTCACTTAAAAGCAAAGCTGAAGTTTCACATAAATGGTCTCTCGTCTTTAAGCTTTTAATTTGTCTCAAAGCTTTATTGAGTAAGGCATGGGACAGATTCTTCCTTATAGCTGTTAACTTGTTTTATGTAATTTTTGGCATAAAACAACAAATAAATATTAATGGTGGCATCCGTAATGCGTAAGTAATTTAGATTTTTGAATGCCTCCAGAAAAGATAGAAATTGAATTGTTTAAGTTTTCTATAGCGTGTTTTTACTGAATAATCCGAAAATTTACGCCCTTGGATTTTGCTACAAATAACTACTTCCTAAAGAAAGGGGGGAATGTTTTGGCAAACATTTTCTCTTTACTGGAACTTTGTATACGCTTGCTTACAAAAATAAGTTTATTTATGAATAGATAGCTTACTCCGTAAGCTATTTGGCGTAGATAAACATAGTTAAGCAATCCGCAACGTAACTACCTACGTGCATATTTTTTTGATGAATATTAGACAAACGGACTAGCAATTTCTTTTTGAGGATGGCAAATTAGATACAGAAAAGAAATCCGGGGAAGCCAAGGTTAGTTAACTACTATAAGTTCCTACTTATTTGCAGCTTCCATAAATAGAAAAACTGCCATCTTCACCCCAGTCAATTTTTACTGCCAACTCTAACTTGTGTGAGACAAACCATGAATCTTCTTGCTAAAATCGCTGCCTCAACCGCCGTTAGTGTTACTGCTGCTCTCGCTTTGCTTGGGAATTCAGCAATGGCATTCACAGTGACTCAAAACAGCAATACGAATAGTTTGCTGAATGCTTTGTTGGGTGACACGACGGGACTGAGTAACTTTTCGATCAATGCCACAGGCAATGCTGCGGCTTTTGGTCTTTTCAGTGACGACCCCTTCGGTTTGAATCAGGGTATTGTTTTAAGTACCGGAAAAGTCATCGATGTAGTCGGTCCCAATAATACTTCATCGAAGGGTACGGATTTGGGAAGCGGTGGCAGTGCTGGTGACTTGGCTCAACTGGATATCAGCTTTGACGCTGGCGCGACCGTAGACAAGCTGTTCTTCCAATATGTCTTCGGCTCGGAAGAGTTCGTAGAGTGGGGTGGCTCCTCGTTCAACGACTCTTTTGAACTTCTGCTCAATGGCGTCAACCTAGCGAAGTTGAACGATGGCAAAACCGTCACGATTAACAACCTTGTTCCCAATCCCAACGGTCCTTATCACGCCGACTACATTAACAATCCCCAAGGGAGCGCTAGCACTCAATTAGATGGCTACACTAAAACCTTGACCTTTGAAGGTTTAGTGAACAAAAACGCTACGAACACTCTCAGCATCAAGATTAAGGATGTCGGTGATGGTATATACGATTCCGCAGTGTTCATCAAAGGGAAATCTGTGGGAGTCGTAGCGCCTCCGAAGGATGTTCCTGAACCCAGCTTAATGCTTGGCTTGCTGAGCGTTGGTGGTATGACCTTGATGAGCCGTCGCCACAAGCAAAAAGCACTGAAGGCTTAATCCGGCTGGGATGGCAAAGATAGTTCAGGTGGTTGAGTGCCTATCTTAGGCATAAGAGTACGACCTTTAACGCAAAACCCAATTTTGACTGCTAGCTAGCTGTGTCTTTTAGGAGGCACAGCTTTTTTTATGGCTACTCACTGGCTCTTGGTGCCGTCATCTTGATACTGATTCAACGATTAGGGCGATCGCTAGCGCTGGTAGGAACCCAAAGATGATACGACACTCGGAGTGAGAGTGTCTATTATCAAGCGATCGCTCTGAATTCACTTGCCTCACTCAAAGGTGCGATTGCGTCCTGCCTAAGAATGCCTTACAAGCGATCGCCTAACGATGAAGCCAAGGTCTTACGGAGACATTGTGAGCAATTAGAACCTATTTTTTACGTAATAATGCTTAAGTAATTTCACGTACTCTGCAATTTTAAGCTTTATCAAATCTTCATTTAGTGTTTCGTGAAGAATTAGTGTTAAAGCTTGATTTGATAGGACACTCGGCAAATATTTTCCCTTACAGTTGATTTTCTGATTGTAAGTTTTCTGTAAAGCGACCAATAAGCGATTGATGACTCTCTGCTAGATGGAACGCACGTTTCATGCCTTGATGACTGAAAGATAAAAGCAAGATTAAAACCTAAGTAAATTCTACAGAGCCTTTTTTCTCATTTTCTAGGAATTTACTGATTGACATCTGGGATCAAATAAATACTTATCTTGATACTGAAGAAATATCAGGAATAAGGACTAGCCTTTACGGAAATTTCATACTTTAAGCTTTAGTAAAGGTAAGCCTTAGGACAGATGAAATAGTTGCAGCGTAAGTAATTTGCCCATTGATAGCTACTAACCGTCAAAATTTCTACCGGCTAAGGGTATGTTTTTTTGATGAATTTTAGGCAATCGTACTGGCAATGCGGTTTTCTGAATGACACAGTAGATACAGCAATAAATTTGCACTGGAACGAAAGGCCGATTAAATACTGAAGTTCCTAAGTATTTGCAGCTTCTGTTAATAGAAAAGCTGCGATAGCGAAGCGCTGACTTGTCAGTTCGCACACCAGGGTATTTTCCCTGGCAACATCTAATTCTTGTGTGAGACAAACCATGAATCTTATTAGTAAAATCTCTGCTTCAGCCGCTATTGGTGTTACTGCTGCCCTGACAATGTTTGGGAATTCAGCAATGGCATTCACAGTAACTCCAAACAACAATACGAATGCTTTGCTGAATGCCCTATTGGGCGATACGACTGGATTGAGTAACTTTTCGGTCAATGCCACAGGCAATACTGATGCTTTTGGTCTTTTCAATGATGACCCCTTCGGTTTGAAAGACGGCATCGTCTTGAGTACCGGGGATGTCAGCAATGTAGTGGGTCCTAATGATTCTACAGGTACTTCAGGTGCCGGAACCTTGGCTCAGCTCGATATTAGCTTTGACGCTGGCGCGACCGTAGAGAAGCTGTTCTTCCAGTATGTCTTCGGCTCGGAAGAGTTCGTAGAGTACGGTGGTTCCTCATTCAACGACTCGTTTGAACTGTTGCTCAATGGTGTCAACCTAGCGAAGTTGACCGATGGGAACACAGTCACGATCAACAACCTCGTTCCCAATCCTAACGGTCCTTATAACGCCGACTACATTAACAATCCCGCAGGGAGTCCTGGCACTCAGTTAGATGGTTACACCAAAACCTTGACGTTTGAAGGTTTGCTCAACAAAAACGCCAAGAACACTCTCAGTATCAAGATTCAGGATGTAGGAGATAGTGCATTAGATTCCGCAGTGTTCATTAAAGGGAATTCTGTGGGAGTCGTAGCGCCTCCGAAGGATGTTCCGGAACCCAGCTTAATGCTCGGCTTGCTGAGCGTCGGTGGTATGACTTTGATGAGCCGTCGCAATAAGCAAAAAGCACTGAAGGCTTAATCTGACTGGAATGGCAAAGATAGATGCTTAAGCACTTATCTCAGGCGTAAGAATAAGACCTTAAATCCGAAGCATAAGTTTTGACAGCGCTGTGTCTTTACAGAAGGCACAGCGATTTTTTTTATGGCTACTAACTTGCTCTTGCTGCTGTGATCTCGTTACTGATTCAACGATGAGGGCAATCTCCGCTGCTGGCAGAAACCCAAAGGTGAGACGGTATTCTCTCTCGATTGAGTATATAAGAGAGCGAATTGACTCTTTCAGCGCTAGGCTAACGCCTCGCTTCGCTGTTTTCATACCCAAAGAGCTGTACGCGATCGCGTCTTGCCTAAGAATGCCTTACAAGCGATCGCCCGACGATGAAGCCAAGCTCTTGCAGGCAGATTGCAGCCAATAAAAACCTGTTCTACGTAATACTTTTTAAGTAAATTTACGTACTTGTCAACTTAGAGCTTCATAGAATCTTCATTTATTTTTCAGCAGCAAATTACTATTAAAGCTTTATTGGATAAGAAATTCCGCAACTATTCTTCCCTTGTAAGTTATTTTATAATTGTAAGTTTTCTGTAAAGCTGCGGATAAATATTGATGAGCAGACACCTTACCTGAAAAGGCTTTCATGCCTTGATAGCTGGTAAGCAAAAACAACATTAAAGCCTAAGTAATTTCTACAGTTCGTCTTTCTCCAACTTTATAAGATTCACTTATTGACATTTTGAGCCGAATATACATTTGTATAAGCGCTGAAGAATTATCAAAATTAATCAGTAGCTTTTACGAAATACGCATACTTGTACCTGTAGTAAAAGTAAGCCTAAGGAACAAACTTTCTAAGTAGTTACAGCTTCTGTTTATAAAAAAGCTGCGAACGCCTGGGTATTTTCACTGTCAGCATCTATCTTGTATGAGACGAACCATGAATCTTATTAGTAAAATCTCTGCTTCAGCCGCTATTGGTGTTACTGCTGCCCTGACGATGTTTGGGAATTCAGCAATGGCATTCACGGTAACTCCAAACAACAATACGAATGCTTTGCTGAATGCTCTGTTGGGCGATACGACTGGATTGAGTAACTTTTCGGTCAATGCCACAGGCAATACTGATGCTTTTGGTCTTTTCAGTGACGACCCCTTCGGTTTGAAAGACGGCATCGTCTTGAGTACCGGGAATGTCACCGATGTAGTCGGTCCTAATGATTCTGAAGGTACTTCAGGTTCTGGAACGTTGGCTCAGCTCGATATTAGCTTTGATGCTGGCGCTTCAGTAGAGAAGCTGTTCTTCCAATATGTCTTCGGCTCGGAAGAGTTCGTAGAGTGGGGTGGTTCTGCGTACAACGACTCTTTTGAACTGTTGCTCAATGGCGTCAACCTAGCGAAGTTGACCGATGGCAAAACCGTCACGATTAACAACCTTGTTCCCAATGCGGCTGGTCCTTATCATGCCGACTACATTAACAATCCCCTAGGGAGTCTTGGTACTGAGTTAGATGGTTACACCAAAACCTTGACGTTTGAAGGTTTGCTGAACAAAAACGCCAAGAACACTCTTAGCATCAAGATTAAGGATGTAGGAGATACTTCATTCGATTCCGCTGTGTTCATTAAAGGTAAGTCTGTGGGAGTCGTAGCGCCTCCGCAGGATGTTCCAGAACCCAGCTTAATGCTCGGCTTGCTGAGTGTCGGTGGTATGACTTTGATGAGCCGTCGCCACAAGCAAAAAGCACTAAAAGCTTAATTTGGCTGGGATGGCAAAGATAGTTTAGGTGGTTTGCCTATCTCAGGCACAAGAGTAAGACCTTAGATCCGAAGCATAATTTTTGATAGTGCTGTGTCTTTCAGGAGGCACAGCCATTTTTTTATGGCTACTAACTTGCTCTTGGTGCCGTCATCTGGCTACTGATTCAACAATTAGAGCAATCTCCGCCACTGGCAGAAATCCAAAGATGATACGGTACTCTCTCTCGATTCAGAACACGAAAGAGCGAACTGACTTTTTCTGCGCTAGGCTAACGCCTCGCTTCGCATGAGCGCGATCGCATCCTATATTCCTATATGGGGATCAACTCAAGCCGCCAGACAGATTCGGCATCCTTTCAGTGGTACTCTGGAAAATGGCATTGCTAAATGTTAAGACTGTTTTCCCGTATCTATACAGATAGATTCACAACATAGGCACAAGCATGGTAGCCACCACAGACAAGACAAACGTAGGGCGTATTACCCAAATCATCGGTCCCGTTATCGATGCGGAGTTTCCCAGCGGCAAAATGCCGCAGATTTACAATGCCTTAAAAGTTGAAGGCAAAAACGAAGCCGGACAGGACGTGTCCGTAACCTGCGAAGTGCAGCAACTTTTGGGTGACAACCAAGTGCGTGCTGTTTCCATGAGTTCCACCGATGGTTTGGTGCGCGGCATGGAAGTAGTAGACACCGGCGCTGCCATTACCGTACCCGTTGGCCCTGCCACTCTGGGTCGGATTTTCAACGTTCTTGGCGAACCCGTAGACAATAAAGGGCCAGTCAATACTGAAGAAACCTTCCCCATCCACCGTCCGGCTCCCAAGTTCACTGACTTGGAAACGAAGCCATCGGTGTTTGAAACCGGAATCAAGGTGTTAGACCTGCTGGCTCCTTATCGCCGTGGTGGCAAGATTGGTTTATTCGGCGGTGCTGGTGTTGGTAAAACCGTCATTATGATGGAACTGATCAACAACATCGCGATCAATCACGGTGGTGTGTCTGTGTTCGGCGGTGTGGGAGAGCGTACCCGCGAGGGAAATGACCTCTACAACGAAATGAAAGAATCTGGGGTTATCAAAGAAGATAACCTCAGCGAATCGAAAATCGCTCTAGTCTACGGTCAGATGAACGAGCCACCCGGAGCGAGAATGCGCGTAGGCTTAGCCGCACTGACAATGGCTGAGTATTTCCGCGATGTCAGTAAGCAAGACGTGCTGCTGTTTATCGACAACATCTTCCGGTTTGTGCAAGCGGGTTCGGAAGTATCAGCGCTACTGGGACGGATGCCTTCTGCTGTGGGATATCAGCCGACTCTGGCAACAGATATGGGCGACCTGCAAGAGCGAATCACCTCCACCACCGAAGGTTCGATTACCTCAATTCAGGCCGTCTACGTACCAGCCGACGACTTGACCGACCCCGCGCCAGCAACCACCTTTGCTCACTTGGACGGAACCACTGTGTTGTCTCGTGGCTTAGCAGCGAAGGGAATTTATCCCGCTGTTGACCCGCTAGATTCCACTTCCACCATGTTGCAACCCAGTGTTGTTGGTGAGGAACACTACGCGATTGCTCGTGAAGTTCAGGCAACGCTACAGCGCTACAAAGAGCTGCAAGACATCATCGCCATTCTGGGTCTGGATGAATTGTCTGAAGATGACCGCTTAACGGTGGCTCGTGCGCGTAAGATTGAGCGTTTCTTGTCTCAGCCGTTCTTCGTGGCAGAAGTCTTCACCGGCTCTCCAGGGAAATACGTGAATCTGCAAGAAACAATCAACGGTTTCAAGAAGATTCTGTCTGGAGAGCTGGATTCATTGCCAGAGCAGGCTTTCTACATGGTCGGCAATATTGAAGAAGCGATCGCTAAAGCTGAAAAAATCAAAAGCTAGTCCATAGGCATTTGCCATTAGTCATTAGCCTTTTTTCACTGGCTAATGACTAATGACCAATGACCAATGACCAACTAACAACTGACAACTCACAAATTATGGCTTTAACTGTTCGCGTTGTTTCTCCCGACAGAACTGTCTGGGATTCTAGTGCTGAAGAAGTAATTCTGCCTAGCACTACAGGTCAACTCGGTATCCTCAGCGGTCATGCTCCTTTATTGACCGCACTGGATATCGGTGTCATGCGTGTCCGTTCTGGTAAAGATTGGGTGCCCATCGCCCTCATGGGTGGCTTTGCAGAAGTGGATGAGAATGAAGTAACCATTCTGGTTAACGGTGCCGAGCGCGGCGACAAAATCGATCGGGAACAAGCCCGTGCTGCTTATACCGAAGCTGAGGCGAGGCTTAATCAGGTTGAGGGTGGTGGTTCCCGTCAAGAGCAAATTCAGGCAACTCAAGCCCTCAGACGTGCCCGCGCTCGTTTTCAAGCTGCTGGTGGCATGGTTCAAGCCTAAAATCTGTCAACACTCAAGTCTTCTGAAAAGCTTCTCCTGTAACTCAACGGGAGAAGTTTTTCGTTTGGGAGAGGTTAACAATCATGAGTATTGCACTCAGCGAAGCGATCGCTTGCTTGAGAAATTTAGAGCGTTTGTCAGTTGGGTGGAATATAGTGCAGCTCTAACGTTCGGTAGGGACTTTTTGACTGTCATGTCTTTACAGATGTATCCCACTTCTCAATTCATCTGCAACTAATTTGGGACAGCTAATGGCAAGATTGCTAATCAATGAACAATTAGCCATAAAAAACAATATTTATAAAATATTCCCATACCTGAGAATCTTTCCATCTGTTCACGCTTAAATGATCGAGCCAATTCATAATGTATATTTCGGCTAAAAAATACTATAAATAAATACACAAATATTTTTACTAATTAATAATTATTTTTACACTTCCACATCTGCTTTTGACGAAAAATGATTAACCACTAGCCTGCTTTGTCTAAAAAATCAGGTTTGCTGCTGAATGGTCGAATATTAATCCTGCTACCTGTCGAAAGTTAAAAAATGCAAAGTTGAGGCAGGTCTCAAAAAGGCTTCAGTTGCAATGAATTCAACAAGCAGCCTATAAAAACCAAAGCAAAAATAGCCAGCTTTATGAAAATTTCCTAAAGCAAAATACCCATCTTTATCAACTCTTTAAAGTATTCAATATCTAATTAATCATTCCTTCATCAAAGCTGTGATATTACGGAGTGACCCAGAAAAATTGGGGACTGTAGAGTTGCCGCAAATTTTTCATCACCCCTAAGGAAGAGATTGATGTCAGTATTTACCAGCAGAATCGGTGCCCTGTTAGCCCTGTTGTTGTATGGGGGTTCTGTAGGTGCCACATCCACCTCAGCACAGTCAATCATTCCGGCTCCCAATGACACGAATACTCTGGTTAACCAGAATGGAAACCAGATTGACATTAGTGGCGGCACCCTTTCTAGTAATGGCTCGAATCTCTTCCACAGCTTCACTCAGTTTGGGCTGAATCAAAACGAGATAGGCAACTTCCTCTCAAACCCATCCATTCAAAACATCCTGGGTCGTGTCAATGGGGGAAATGCCTCAGTAATTAACGGTCTCATCCAGGTTACGGGTGGGAATTCAAACCTGTTCTTGATGAACCCCGCAGGCATTATCTTTGGCGCAGGAGCCAGCCTAAATGTGCCTGCCTCCTTCACCGCCACCACTGCTAACGGCATTGGCTTTGGGAGCAATTGGTTCAGCGCCACGGGTGCCAACGACTATAACGCTTTAGTGGGTACGCCCAACGGCTTTGCCTTCGCAATGAGTCAGCCGGGAGCGATCGCAAATGCTGGAAACTTGGCAGTCAACGCCGGACAGAATTTAACCTTACTCGGTGGCACCGTAGTCAGTACCGGGCAATTGTCAGCACCGGGAGGTAATATCACGGTGGCAGCAGTGCCTGGTGAGAGCGTAGTACGCATTTCTCAGGCAGGAAGTTTACTGAGTGTAGAAATTCAACCCCTAGCAGCAGCAGGCAATCAACCGAATGACTGGAAGCTTCCGATTGCCTCCTTACCTCAGATGTTGACAGGTGCTGGGGATGTGGGAGCCACGAAAATGACTGTCGCCGCTGACGGCACGGTTTATTTAACAGGTTCCGGCACGGCGATACCCACAGATACAGGTACTGTAATTGCTTCTGGTTCCCTGAATACCTCAAACACTGCCCCAGGACAAACCGGAGGCACCGTCCAAATTGTCGGCAATAAAGTGGGATTGGTGGGTGCCAACATTAATGCTTCCGGCACCCTCGGCGGCGGCACAGTGCGAATTGGCGGCGATTATCAAGGGAAGGGCACCGTACCCAATGCATCTCGCACCTACGTCAGTAGCGACTCTCTGATTGCCGCAGATGCCCTCCTCAACGGCAACGGCGGTAAGGTAATTGTTTGGGCAGATGAGACAACCCGTTTCTACGGCAATATTACAGCCCGTGGCGGCACTCAAGGTGGAAATGGTGGCTTTGTCGAAGTTTCAGGATTTAAATTTCTAGACTTTCAGGGGAATGTTAACACTCTGGCACCAAACGGTAATATCGGAACCTTGTTGCTCGATCCGACAAATATAACCGTTGTGAATGCAGGTTTTGATACTGCTACTTTAGATAAAGTCGATCAGTTTGCTGACGCCGATATCGGCACAAATAGCACAAAATTAAACGTAGCTTTGATCAATGGTGCGACTTCTAATGTCACCTTGCAAGCCAAAAATGATATTACTTTTGATGCGGAAGTCAAGATTACTACTGATAAGGTTGGGTTAACTGCTCAAGCTGGCAACAACATTACAGTTAATAAAAATATTACGACCAACGGTGGTTCAGTCAACCTAAGTGCTAATGATTCAAGTGGCACAGTAACGGGTTCGGGTCAAGTTATTAACAACGCTACCATCAAAACAAATAACGGTAATGTTTTAATTACAGCCACTGATGTTGATCTCAATGATGGCTCGCTGATTAATGCAGGTGCTGGAGATATCACCTTCCAATCAACCCATCCGACTTCCACGATCGGCATAGGAAATGGTGCTACTGGCACATTCAATCTGAACACCAATGAACTGACTAACCGCCTCAATTCCTCCGGTACCGTAACAATTGGTCAACTTGGAGCAACAGGTGCGATTAGCATCGGTTCTAGTGGCGGTTCGGGGACGATTAATCTGAGTAGCGAAGAGTTTAACTTGACCCTGAATGGTGGGGCATTAACCTTCATTGAGGGTCTGATTGTAGATGCTGACAAAACCTTGACCCTCAATACTGGAGCAATAACGAGTGCGGTAACAGGCACAGATATTACTATCGGCGGAACTGGAAAACTAATACTAAATGCAAAAGGATCAGTAGGAGAGGCAACAAATCCCCTCTCTACAAAGATTGAGAAACTGGCAGGAACTTCAGTATCAAATGATGTTTTCCTAACCAATAATGGAACACTTGATCTGGGTAGTTTGGACATCACTGGCAACTTGAGTGTTACTACCACAAGTGGGGATATTACCGACAGCGATACTGTTAAAATAAGCGGCACAGGCAGCTTTAAAACGAGCGAAGCGGATGCTGACATAAACCTGGATCAATTAACACTTACAGGTGCGATCGCGCTCAACACGACAGGAACGGGTGATGTTACCATCAAAAATGCCACAGGAGTTAAGCTGGCAGCTTCCAGCATTGGTGGCAAACTAGAGGTCACTGCCACAACTGGGGATATTAGCAACAGCGCAGCTGTGAGCGTTGGCAGTACGGCTACGCTCACAGCTAAAAATAAAATTGAGCTGAAGGCCAACTTTACTACCAACGGCATGACGACGCTGGACGCTGGCGCAGGTCAGTTTGAGATTGCCTCTGGCGCAACCCTGTCAACAACCAATGGCGACCTTGCTATCACAGCAACTGACTTTGACTTGTTTGGGAAGGTCAACAGCGGCGGTGGCAAAACCAGTTTGGATGCCAAGGACAAAAGCCTTAGCTTGAGCAATGCAGTAAGCAGCGGCGCAACTATCACAGGTGAGCAGCTTGAAAATATTACAGCCAAGAATTTAGCGATCGCTACCAGTGGCAACATCACCGTCAATGGCATCTCAGCCGGCAACAGCAACAACATTGGCCCACTGGCGCTGAATGCTACTGGGGTGAATAGCACAGTCACCTTTGACAAGACCGCCTCCACTTTCAAGGCCTTAAGTGTGGATTCCAAAAATGGCGTCGCAATTAATACAAATATTGCTACTAATACTGGCGATCTAACCATCAAAGGGAATGTGTCGGTGGGTAGCGATGTTTCCCTTACCACAGGTTCTAGTAACGGCAGTATCAGCATTAGTGGCAAGGTTGACGGTGCCCAAGACCTGTCCCTAACCGCAGGCACGGGTAACATTAAGCTTGATGGTGCAGTGGGTAGTGATACCCCGATAGGCAACCTCACTTTCACCAGCGCCAAAGATGTAGAGACAAAAGCGATTGCTGCCGCCAGCATTACCCAAACAGCAGGCACAGGCACCACCACCTTTAATGGAGAATTGAAGACAAATACCGTCACTGGGATTCACTTAAGTGGCACTAAATTTATCTTCAACAGCCCTGTCACAACTACCTCCAATGGCACTGTCACCATTAACAACAGTGGCAATTTGACCGTTGCGGCAAACGCAGACATGAATCTTGCCGGAGGCTTCAGCCAAACTGGGACGGGGGCAGTCTCCACAGCAGGCAACATTACCACTACCAGTAGCAATATCAGCTTCAAAGGTGCTGTTACTCTTACAGATAACGTCAAACTTGACACTGGTGCGGGTGACATTAACTTTTCTCAAACAGTAGTAGGCAGCGGTAAAAACCTAGAACTGATCGCAGGCACGGGTAAGGTGGACTTGGGTGGTGCAGTAGGTAGTAGTGGCACCCCAATTGGCAACTTGACCATTGGCGCTAACACCATCAATCTAGCTCCATCAATCAACGCTGCGGGTGTCACCCTGAAACCCGGTACGTCAGGCAAGACGATTGGTGTAGGAATTGGTGTCGAAGGAATTAACTTCACCCTCGATCAACTGAAAAATATTACAGCTAGTAATTTGATTATCGGGGATGCTACCAATACCACCAGCATCCAGATCGGGACACTTCTCAACCCGCTTACCGAGAATCTCACCTTTATTAGTAAAGGGACTGTAGATATCACTGCACCGCTACCGCTACCGCTATCTGTAATCAATAATTTGACGATTACCAACGGTGGCAAGCTGACAATTGCCCCTAATGCAGACATAAATTTGGGGGGAGCCTTCGTGCAAAATGGCTCCGGATCGGTCGCTACTGCAAGCAATATTACCGCCGAAAAGGGCATCAGCTTTACAAGTGCAGTCACTCTTACTGGAGCGGACATCGCTTTCAAAACGGGTACAGGGACGGGTAATATCACCTTTAATAGCACCCTGAACGGGACAAACCCAGGTGGTCAAAACCTGACTTTAGAGGCAGGGAACGGCACCATCCAATTCAAAAATGCCGTCGGTACTACCACACCTCTCGGCAACCTCACCATCAACAGCGGCAATGTCAACGCCGATGCTGCGATCAACGCCGCTAGCCTTACTCAAAAAGCTGGCAACGGTACTTACAGTGCGATAACTGCCAGCGACATTCAGCTAACTGGTAATATTTTTAACCTCAACGGTGCCATCAATACCACCAGTGGCGGCATCACTATCAATAACAGCCAGAAACTGACGATTGCTGCTGACGCAGACATGAACTTAGGAGGAGCGTTTCAGCAAATGGGGTCTGGAACTGTTTCCACTGCTGGTGATATTCAAGCAGAATCCGGCATCAGCTTTAGTGGAAATGTCACCCTAACCGGAGGTGTCAAACTTAATACTGGAACTGGCTCCGGTGATATTGCTTTCACCGGAGCCATTACAGGCGGTGGCAAAGACTTAGAACTGAGCGCAGGTACGGGAAATATTACGCTGAGCAATGCTTCCGGACTGGGCAATTTTAAAATTAACAGTGCTAGCGACGTACAAGCTGGGGCAATTACAGCAACTAGCATTACTCAGGGAGCTGTCACACCGACGACTGGCACCACCACCTACAGTACGCTGAACGCTGCGGGTGATATTAACCTGAAGGGCAACATTTTTAACCTCAACGATGCTATCAAGACCACGGGTGGGGGCGTTACGATTACTAACAGCGGTTTGCTGACCATTGCACCTGCCGCCGACATGAATTTGGCGGGAAAGTTTGTGCAGAATGGCACGGGTAATGTTGTTACGGGTGGAGATATTACCGCTAGCAGTATTCAGTTTGACCAAGGCGTTAGTTTAACTGATAGCGTCTCTTTTAATACCAGTGGCAGTAATGGCGCGATCGCCTTCAACAGCACAATTGATGGCAAGCACAATCTCACCCTGAAAGCAGGC
The DNA here is from genome assembly GCF_039961915.1 of Trichocoleus sp. DQ-A2. Taxonomy (NCBI): domain Bacteria; kingdom Bacillati; phylum Cyanobacteriota; class Cyanophyceae; order Leptolyngbyales; family Trichocoleusaceae; genus Trichocoleus; species Trichocoleus sp. DQ-A2. Next base: position 75,209 of record NZ_JAMPKD010000023.1, on the reverse strand, counting down.
AGTGGCAGTATCAACTTCAAGGACAACCTTGGCACTGTTACCCCTTTAGGCAACCTGAAAATTGAAAGCGGCAATGTCAACGCCACTGCTGCTATCAACGCCGCTAGCCTGACTCAAAATGCTGGCAGCGGTACTTACAGTCCTATAACGGCCTACAGTATCAATCTAACTGGTAACGTTTTTAACCTCAATGGTGCCATCAATACTGAGAGTGGCGGCATCACTATCAAGAACAGCGGACAACTGACGATTGACCCTGCCGCAGACATGAATCTGGCGGGAGCCTTCTTGCAAAACGGCACGGGTAAAGTGTCTGCGGGTGGAAATATTACCGCTAGCGGCATTCAGTTTAACCAAGGCGTTAGCTTAAGCGATCATGTCAATTTTGATACCAGCGCTAGCAATGGTGCGATCGCTTTCAACAATACAGTTGATGGCAAGCAAAATCTCATCTTAAACGCTGGTAGCGGTGACATCACCTTCAGCAACACCGTAGGCGGTACAACTGCACTCGGAAACTTAGTAGCAAATAGCACCGGAATCACTACCTTTAGCAGCACTGTCAATACTACTAGCCTATCTACCACTGGAGTTGGTGGGGCAACCAAGCTCAACGGCAACGTGACCACTGCTAATAGTCAAAGCTATGGGAATAATGTCCTGTTGACCGGGGATATCATCCTAAAGGGGGATGAAATTGACTTTTTGGGTGGAACGGATTCGGTTGCTGGCACGGGAAATCTGACACTTCAGACAGCAACGGTGGGGAAAGCGATCGCAATTGGTTTCGATCAAGATGCTTCTCTAAATATCAACGATACCGACCTAGCTGCTTTACATGACGGATTTAGCAGCATCACCATTGGCAATGCCAGCGGAAGCCAAGACATCATTGTAGATTCGGCAACCTTCAAAGATGCTGTAACCATTCAAGCGGGCACAGGGGCGCTGACGGTGCAAGGAACATCGCCGGGAATAACAAGTAATGCATCGATTCATCTCATCGGCGGTGCAACGACTCTTAATTCAGGCATTAGTACCACAGACGGAGGCAATCTTACCCTCACCAACAGTGATGTGCTGAAGATTGCTTCGGGTACAAAGATGACCTTAAGCGGAGCCTTTGTGCAAAATGGCACGGGTAGCGTTTCCACCGCAGGAAATATCACTGCTAGCAGCATTCAATTTAACCAAGGCGTAAATCTTACAGGTTCTATCTCCCTACAAACGGGTGCAGGCGATATTAGCTTTGGCAACACCTTGAATGGCAGTCACGACCTAACTTTGACTGCCGGTACTGGCAACATCAATTTTACAGATGCGGTCGGAGGTAGCAGCAAATTCGGTTCTGTAACCATTAACAGTGCCCAAAACGTTGTTTTCAAAAACCCAGTTACCACGACGAATAATGGTGGCGTCAGTATCAACAATACTGGAACGCTGACAATTGATGCTGCCGCAGATATGAACCTCGATGGAGCCTTCAGTCAAGGTGGCACGGGAGGAGTCATTACCGCTGGGGATATTACTACCACCAACGACACTATTAGCTTCAGCGGTGCGGTGAACCTAACCGGCGCAGTCTCTCTCAACACAGGTGCGGGAGTAGGTGATATCAGCTTCGGCAACACTGTCAATGGAAGTCAGAATCTGAATCTAGCAGCAGGTACTGGCAACGTTATCTTTAATAATTGGGTGGGAAAAAGCGCTGCACTCAGCAATTTGACTGTGAGTAATGCAGCATTGGTCGCATTTAAAAGCACTGCCAATCTGACCGGAAATCTCAATTTGACAGCTGCTGAAATTAACTTTGACGGGGGAGACAATACAATCGTTGGCGGCGGTACCGTTCAGCTTCAGCCTGCAAAACCCAATCAAGCGATCGCAATTGGCGGATTTGAAGAAACACCGGCGCTGGATATCACCCAAAAAGATATTAATGCCTTGGGTGGCTTTAAGCCCATCATCATTGGTAGTGACAGCGGAACTGGGACGATTGATGTCAATGCTGTCACCTTCGACGATCCGGTGAAAATTCAGTCTCCGAATGGCACGATTAACGTCAACGGGACAATTCAGGGAGTGGATGATGCCGCGATCGCTCTCAACGGTGCAACAACCAACTTGGGGGCAAACATTTCCACCCAGGGGCAAGACATTACCCTCGGTCAACTCGGCAAAACTGTGGAGCTTCAGACCGATATTGCACTTGCAAGCGGCGGTGGTAACATCATCTTTGAAGGCAATGTTAGCGCTCAACAACCACCTAATAACAAGCAGGGACAGGGACTGACGCTCAATCCGGGTGCAGGTCAAGCAATTTTTAAAGGGAACGTCGGTAGTCCGTATCTTTTGAAGTATTTGACTATCAATAATGACTTGGGCGTTGTGATTATCGGTGGCGAAAATGCAACCTTAAAAGGCAACAGCGCCGATGTATACCAGGAACTGACTGTCAACGCCAAGCAGACATTCTTATCAGGTATCATTACAACTTTGGAAGGCAACATCATTTTTAACGGTGATGTCACCCTGATGGATGATACTTTCCTGAATACAGGTGCTTTGGGTGCGGGTAACATTTCTTTCAATGGCACTCTGGATAGCGAAAAGGGCGAATATAATGACCTAAAGATGATCGCAGGCACCGGCAACATCTTCTTCGGCAAAACGGTGGGTGCGGGAGAAGGTAAAGGGTTAGGCGCAATCTTAATTGAGAATGCTACCGATGTGACCGCCCTTTCGACAATTGTTGCAGACAGTCTGACGCAATTATCTGGTAGCACTACGACGCTGGCGGGTGACATGACGACAACTAAGCCAGCTGGTGTAAATATTACCGCCAATAATATTCAGGCGGGAGGCAGTCTCAACACTAATGGTGGCAAGGTAAATCTAAATGGTAATGGCGGAGTCAGCGCTAGCAATATTACTTCCAAAGGTGGGGAAATTAACCTCAATAGCGCTCAAGGTGCGATCGCTAGTAATGGCACTTTAGATTCATCTGGCGGCAAGGTTAATCTCACCGCCAATCAAGGCGTTACCGCAGCCAATATTACTTCCAAAGGTGGGGAAATTAGCCTCAATAGCACTCAAGGTGCGATCGCTAGTAATGGCACTTTAGATTCATCCGGTGGCAAGGTTAATCTCACTGCCAATCAAGGCGTCACCGCAGCTAATATTACTTCCAAAGGTGGGGAAATTAGCCTCAATAGCACTCAAGGTGCGATCGCTAGTAATGGCACTTTAGATTCATCCGGTGGCAAGGTTAATCTCACTGCCAATCAAGGCGTCACCGCAGCTAATATTACTTCCAAAGGTGGGGAAATTGCTCTAAATAGTAGCTCTGGCGCGATCGCTAGTAACGGCACTTTAGATTCATCCGGCGGCAACGTTAATCTAAATGGTAAGACTGGCGTCACCGCAGCGAATATCACTTCTAAAGGTGGGGAAATTGCTCTAAATAGTAGCTCTGGCGCGATCGCTAGTAACGGCACTTTAGATTCATCCGGTGGCAAGGTTAATCTCACCGCCAATCAAAAAATCACCACTAACAATATCAGCTCTAAGGGTGGGGGAATTAGCCTTACCAGCGACACGGGAGCCATTAATACCGCAGCCTTGGACTCCTCTTCTGCAACGGGTGCTGGCGGCGCGATCGCTCTCAATAGCAAACAAGGCGCGATACAAACGGGAAGTTTGATATCCAAAGGCGATACGGATTCTGGGGGAATTACAGTTATCGCCAATGACAGCATCACGACTCTGGATCTAGACGCAACAGCGACTAAAGGTGCTGGAAATGCGATCGCGCTTACCAGCCAAAACGCAGCCGTACAGACGGGAAATGTGAAAACTTCCGGTTCTCCCATCACCGTCTCCGCTCAAGACAACATCACTGCTGGCAATATCGACTCTGCTTCCGAACAAGGCAAAGGCGGCGCGATCGCACTTACTAGCAAAAACGGAGCCATTACCGCTGCAAATTTGACCTCCAAAGGTACAACCGGCGGGGGTGCCGTCACCGTTGCGGCTCCAGGTAGCATCACCACGGCAAATATTGACACATCTTCTACCAATGGCACCGGCGGCGCGATTCGCCTAACGGCGATAGCTCCGCTTCACGCTCTCCTAAGCGATGCAGCAGCCATTCAAAGCGGCAATTTGCTCTCCCAAGGAACAGCAGGCGGTGGGGATATTGAAGTTTCCGCTCAAGGCATCATCACTGCTGGAGTTATCGACTCTAGTTCCAGCTTCGGGAAAGGTGGAAATGTCACCTTGGCGAACCCGCTGATCGAACTCAACAAAAAGCCAATTGATGACATTCAAGTTGTCTCCATCAATGCCCAAAGTGGAGGGAGCGCCTTCGGAGGCGTTGTTAAAATTACAACCGATCGGTTCTTCCGCGCTACAGGCACTTTCACCGATTCCAAAAACCCATTTGCGACCAGCATTTCCACAATTGGAGGCGCTGGGGACGGCGCGATTATGATTTCCCACGGAGGCGGTTCCTCCTTTACTCCCTTCGTGGTAGGAGATGCGACAGAAAACGGGACGGCTGGCGCTCTCACCACCGGAACCGGGTTCCTGAGTACGATTTTGCCCTCTAAAGAATTTCCTGGCCCTTACCGCCAAGGCAATATTCAAATTACTCCCCGCCGTCCGGGAGACAACCTGCTTCCCTACTTCGGCGCGATGCCTCTGAATACGCCTACTAGCGTCTCTGACGTAACGGTTGATACTACGAGCGACCTGGATAGCACAATCACCTCTAAATTTGACCAACATCTGGGGCAAACGGGAAATATCACCAATCCGAAAGCAGCCGCCAACCTATTGAGCCAAATCGAGAAGCAGACGAGCATCAAATCAGCATTTGTTTATGCAGTCTTTGCACCGGATCAAGTTTCTAGTAGCCAAAAAACTCAAATTAACAAAGACGATGAGCGACTAGAGCTAATTTTGGTAACAGGAGAGGGGAAAACCAAACGGGTGCGCGTACCTGGCAGTAAGCGAGGAACGCTTGGCGCATCCGCTTCGCGATCGCAAATCCTGAAAGTCGCTGGAAAGTTGCGAAACGCCATTACCAATAAAAATAAACTGAATGACGACTATCGTGCCCCCGCCGAACAACTGTATCAGTGGCTAATTGCACCCATTAAGGACGAATTAGAAGCCCAAGGTATCCAGAATCTAGTCTTCATTATGGATGCAGGCTTGCGATCGCTTCCTATCGCCGCCCTCCACGACGGTCAACAGTTTTTAATCGAGAAATATAGCATCGGTCTAATGCCCAGCCTCAGCCTCACCGATACCCGCTACGCTAGTATTAAAAACGCCAAAGTCCTGGCAATGGGTGCCGACCGCTTTACCAACAAAACGCAAAATCCCTTGCCTGCTGTGCCGGTAGAATTGTCGATGATTACTTCTAAACTATGGCAGGGTAAATCCTTCCTCAACGAAGCTTTCACTCTCAAGAATTTAAAAGCACAACGCACTTCTACACCCTACGAAATTATCCACCTCGCAACTCATGCAGAATTTAAGTCAGGGGCACTCGGCAACTCCTATATTCAGCTGTGGGACACTCAATTGAGATTGGATCAAGTGCGTCAGTTGGGCTGGAATAAACCAGCGGTAGAGTTATTAGTGCTGAGTGCCTGTCGTTCCGCACTGGGAAATGAAGAAGCCGAGTTGGGCTTTGCCGGGTTTGCCGTGCAAGCAGGCGTGAAGTCAGCGCTGGCAAGTCTTTGGTACGTCAGCGATGAAGGCACATTGGGGCTAATGACAGATTTCTACAAAGAATTGAAAAAAGCCCCTATCAAGGCAGAAGCTTTGCGACAGGCACAGCTAGCAATGTTAAAGGGAAAGGTGCGATTAGAAGGGGGAAAACTGCATACTTCTGATGGCAATATGCCTCTACCTTCCTCTCTTGCATCAATCGGAGATAAAGACCTAAAGCATCCTTATTTCTGGTCAGCTTTCACAATGATTGGTAGTCCTTGGTAGAAGGTCAATGCATAAAAAAAACGTTGACTACAAATACTTCTTCAACAGCAACTCCATTTTCTCCTTCGTTGCTGCCGGAACGTTCTCCAGCCGCGTGAGTATCGCATATTTTAAGGCAGAGTGAGCATCAGAAACTGGCGGATTTTCACTCAGACGCCGGACAGTTTCTTGAATCACCTTTTGAGCATTGGTTGCATTGCGTTGCAGATTGGCAATCACCATTTCTACCGTTACGCTATCGTGATCGGGGTGCCAACAATCGTAATCGGTTACTAATGCTAAGGTTGCATAAGCAATTTCTGCTTCTCTGGCTAACTTCGCCTCTGGTAAATTAGTCATGCCAATAATTGTGGCACCCCAACTGCGGTAAAGATGGGATTCAGCTTTTGTAGAAAATGCTGGCCCTTCCATACAAACATAAGTGCCACCGCGATGGAGCGTGACATCGGGTAAGTTTAAAGATGCGATCGCATCTGCTACAACTCCAGCCAATTGATTGCACACGGGATCGGCAAACGCAATATGAGCCACAATCCCTTCCCCAAAAAAGGTAGAAACTCGATTCTTGGTGCGGTCAATAAATTGATCCGGCACTACCATATCTAAAGGTTTCGCTTCTTCTTTGAGAGAACCTACCGCCGATGCAGAGATCAGGTACTCGACGCCTAGCTGCTTCATGGCGTAGATATTGGCTCGAAACGGCAACTCAGAAGGCAACAGCGTGTGATTGCGACCGTGACGTGCCAGGAAAGCCACCCGCGTTCCTTCCAAAGTTCCCAATATCAAGGCATCAGAGGGGAAGCCAAAAGGCGTGGAGATTTGCATCTCTTCCACATCTTTGAGAGCCTCCATCTTGTAGAGACCGCTGCCACCAATAATCCCAATCCGAGCCTGAGTCATTTTTTTGCCTTCTTGCTACAACGCCACGCTATTTTACGGGATATTTGGGAGTGTTTGGATAGGCAGCCGGATTTGTATCCGATTTGTCAATGATGAGAATCACCAAATTATGAAGGAATTGTTACATTCTCTGGAAGATAGCGATCGCGCAGGATTGTAAAGAAATATTACAATATCTTTATATGTCCTCAAAATCTCGTTCAGCAGGATTCGCAGCAGTATTACATAAAGTTGCTAGAGAACAATGCCAGCTTCAGCTAGTTTACCCACAATCCCCGTTCAACAAATTGTTGAGCGAATCTTTGTCTTTCGCCAAATTTCTCGTACCGATCAACGTCTATTGATGTCAACATTCCTATCGCAGGAAACCCTAAGTGAAGCAGAACACCTGCTAATTAATCGGGTGTTTGATGCACTGAAGCAAGGATTGCTGAAAGTAGTGGATTAATTAAGAAGGGTTGACTTTTGACTTTATTTATATCAACTCGCTCAAAGTAGCAAGCTTGCGGGGTGGGTAGTATTTAAAAAATTTAAATAAATATCAACAAATCTGTTATTTGGAATCGAGTCAGTTAAGGTGAGACTGAGTTTACATCAGTGCAGACATACTTATCAATAAACATGAGCAATTCGAGAAATTCTCTGACAGCGATCGCACTGCTATGTTTCTATACCACTGGCTTGCAGCTAATCGCCCAAACAAAGGCAAATGCATCTACACCAACGTTACAGGCTCAATCGAGACCTGCACAAAACCAAGGCGTATGTTCATTTATTAATGGAAATAATGTCAATATCCGCAGTGCCCCCAGTACTCAATCCAATGTAGTCGCTAAACTCAATAGAGGCGATACAGTTCGGGCAGTGCGAAAACAGGGTAGCTGGGTTCAAATCTCTGGAAGAGTAACCTCACAACCCGGAGTGACTCCGGAGGTGGTTAAACCTCTGAAGGGTTGGGTTCTCAATACTTATATCAATGGATGCTCGGAAGATCAATTCGATCGATGGCGGACATAAAAAATACCACTTAATTCTCCGTTCTATTGAATTAAACTAATATGGGATAGTGCTAAAAAAGTAATGATGAATTAATTTTTTAGCACTACCCCATACACTAATATTCTTTAGCGTTGGCAAAACTTTTCGCTCTACTGGAAACAGTTTGATTCAAACCTTGGATATAGGTTTTTGTTGTGGAAGCGAATTTCTCAATTTAAAGCGCACTGGCATTTTATCAGACGGATAAATTAACAGGTTTTGCTGTAATTGTTCCAGAGAAGAACGGCCCTTAACTAACTCCCAGTCAAAGTTGCGGAGCAATAATGCTAGCATCATCGTTCCTTCGAGCATGGATAAATGCTCCCCCAAGCAACGATGAGGTCCTGAGCCAAAGTCTATCATTGGCAGCGAACTATTTTCCTTACTTTTATCTAACCAACGTTCTGGCAGAAATTCCTCTGGATTAGCATAGATTTCTGGATCTCTTCCCGCAGCAAGCATTGACCAGGATATTTTTGTACCGCGAGGAATCACTTTACCCTCAATGAGGGTGTCGCGTTGAGCCTCCAATGAAGTCGAGCCTGAGGCTACGGAATAAAGGCGCAAGGTCTCCTTAATAATTGCGCTAATATAAGCCAATTCCTTGAGGCTTTCGGTATTTATCAAGCCTTTGCTTTGCCAAACTTGGTCAACGATGTCTTGTGCTTGCTGAAAAACCCTTTTATTGAAGCTCAACTCTCCTACTGCAAAGGATAAAGTATGGGCTGTTGTATCAGTACCAGCGATTAAGAGTTCAACACATTCTGCTATTAATGTGTCGCGATTGTATTTTGGTTCTTTGGCAGCGATTTTGACTAACATTGATTCGGAGAACCAAGAACTTACCTGTGGTAAATCGGTCTTGTTTTGTTCTCTAAACCGTAAAGCTAAGTCTACACGGGGAGTTAAGAATTCCTCTAAATATCGCCTTGCTGCCCAATAATCTTGTGAATTTTTAGAGGGCAAATATTTCATCCATATCTTCTCGCCAGTAGCTTGTCGTAGGAACCGATAGCCTACAACAGACATCGCTTCGTACACTTTGGAAACTTCCAGGGGCGGTCCTTCAGGAGTAGCGCTCTTTCTATCCACTGGAATTCCCAGCACTAGACAAGAAATCACTCTCATTGTAAGTTCTACAAACAGAGGATCTACCTGAACTTCTTTTGATGGCGGTACTTCCTTCAATGTAGCAATTACTTGCTCGCAAGCCTCGCTAATAATTTCTGCATATTTCGTGAGGCTGGTAGAACTGAATTCGGGATTCCAAGCTTTGCGTCGCCACTGCCACTCAGCCCCAGTTTCTCCTAATAGAATCGGACCACTGACATCGTTCCAAGCTTTGCGTAATTGCTCCGACCTGATTAAGCTACCATCTTTCATCCCATTGACAATGGTATCTTCGATAACTTTTGCTTTACTTAAAATAACAGCAGGCTGATTGACCTTCCATATAACATACATTGGGCCTAGCTCTTGACTCCAATCAAACATTTGCTGGAATAATTTCTTCTGTTTCACTGCTGCTAATAGTTGAGGAAGATTTCCTAACAGCCAGTGTTGAGGAGGTGAAGGGAGCGATCGCAGCGATTTGTATGTGTTATTTTGTTTCCACCAGCGCCACCCAATTATTCCCGCTATGCTAGTAATGCCTAAGACTGTGGCTAAATATGGAAGTGAGTCGAAATAAGCAATCTCAGTAGTAATGTCTTGAAGCATGAATCCGCCTTTGTCCACAAAAAACTACAGATTACCCAGATACTAACTTAACGTGAGTTCGACGGTTAGAGAAAGGCAAAAAACTTGACAGATATGAAGCGCGGGAAACTGGGCAGATATCGGCGATTGCGCTCGATTGATTTGGGACTTCCCAACAATAAATTAATCAATAAAAACCAAAGAATCCATGCTTAAACAATAGCGATCGCTCAAAGCAGGGAGTTATGAAGAACAAATAATCAATGTACCCCGCTCCAAGTCAAAAACATCACAAGACAGGCATGGTATGGAGTGAATTATATTGGGCTAACAAAGTAACTATGCCAGGTTTGCACCAGTTTCTGAGCCGCTATCGTTCCTTCCAAAGGGAAACATGAAAGAAATTCTTTATCGGTAGTGGAATCGTAAGGCCCTTCTTTAACTTCAAAAATTACAGTATTTGGCAATAAAGCGATTAGTGTATGGTAAGTTCCTTCCAGTAATTCAATCCCAGAAGTTTTTCCATCGGCACTAATCTGTTCTTGGTGAATAATTGCGCCTTGCTCGTTAAATAAAAGCATTCCTACAGCTCCCTGCAAAATCAGGCACAGCTCGAATCCATTGAGACCTACCCGTTTATGGCGATGGGGGCGCACATAAGTCCCTGGTTGTAGACAAATCAGGGATCGCTGAACTTTTTCTTCTAAGGTGTGGAAGTTGTAGCTTTGTCGTAAGCGATCGCTACTGGATGCTTGTTGGGCTACTGTGTCTATTAAATTTTGGTCGAGACGTTTAAACATTTTTTTCCAAGGAAGTTTCTGACCAGACTTAGAAGTCTGGTCAGAAGGTAGGGTAAAAATATTTCCGAGCAACTAGACACTTAATATTACTGAAGATGGAATATTGCCCACCATTGAAGGTGATAAATACTCCAGATACCACTCAATTGTTTCAGCTAGTCCTTTATCAAAAGAATATCGGGGACTCCACCCAAGCATTTTTTGCGCCTTTTCTGCCGATACCTGCTGGTGCCAAATTTCCCCGTGGCTTTGATTCATAATTACAGGCTCTATGTGTTCGCAATTCATCAGTTGCTGGAGCTTTTGCACTATTTCTAGCACCGTCCAACTACCACCCATTGCGAAGTTGAAAGCCTCTCCATGAACTTCTGGACGAGCTAGCCCTTCAAACATTGCAATATAGGCATAGGCTGCATCTTTGACATATAAAAAGTCCCGCATAAAATTCCCTATTTCGGGCATACGAACCAGAGGGCTTTCATTGCTCAGTAGCCGTCGAATCGTATTTGGGATCAGTCGGCTCCAGTTTAAATCCCCACCGCCGTAGATATTACCAAACCGCCCTATAGCCACAGGCAATCCGTAGCTGTGATAGTAGCTTCGAGCAATTAGGTCAGCGCAGCTTTTAGAGACATCGTAAGGATGTCTGCCCAGCGTTGGCATATCTTCTGTATAGGGTAAGACGGGACTATCACCGTAGGCTTTGTCACTCGATGCCACTATCACCCGCCGCACTAAATCTGAACGGACGCGACAGGCTTCCAATATGTTGTATGTGCCACGAATGTTTATCTCAAATGCCAGTCGAGGTTTCTCAAACGCCAAACCTTCTACCGACACTGCTGCTAAGTGAAACACTGTATCAATGCCGTGGTCGCCAATCACCTTTTCAAGTAAATCGTAATCTTCGATTGACCCGACAACGTTTTTGACACGATGAACGATTCCGCTACGCACAAAATGACTGTCCGGGTTCCAGTCAGCCAGTATAGTCGTCACCATCGCGCCCTGCTCTAATAAGCACTCAGTCAACCAAGAACCCATAAAACCGGAAGCTCCGGTTACTAACACTCGATGACCGCGCAGAATATCAATCACTGATGCACCTAAATTTAGAACTAAACCTGCACTAATATACAGTTTGCACATCTATCTAAAGTGTGATGCACACTACTTTTTCGCGAGAGAATTAGTTTTTTATGGATTTTGCGATCGCCCTGATGAGCGCACTGATGAGATGAGCCATAGGCGAACAAAAACTTTAACCAGAAATTGCAGAATTTCTTGAAAGCTGCTTAAAATCTTAGTTTTTGAAGGCTTCGGAGTTTCCATCTTCCCTTGCCAATAGCCAAAAGCTGCTCTAAGTCATCCCACCATCAATTAGGTTGCACAAGTAAAAAATGTAATCCCGACCCTGCTGATGCTGTTTATATAAGCTTGAGCCTTTGCACAAAACAAAGGCATCTGTTCATTGTATTAACGACAATAATCTCAATATCCGAAAAAGACCCAGCACTACATCGCAAGCGATCGCCAAACTCAATAGAAGCGATATTGTTCAGGCGGTGCGAAGACAAGGTAACTAGGTTCAAATCTCTGAAAGCGTAAAATCACAACCTGGAGCGACACCGGAGGTGGTTAAACCTCTCAAGGGTTGGGTACTCAAATACTGATATTAATAGATACTCAGAAGATAAATTTAATTGATGGCGAAAATAGGGAAGCCGCTCGTTTTAAATCTATTGGACTTCCCCAATTCTCCGTAAAATCCTAAGCGCTAATCAGCACCATCTAGTCCCAACGAGGAATATCGGCATCTTCCCCACCAATACCGATTCCGGTGTTAAATATTTCAGCATCCGTGAGAATCAGGTCATCCATTGATGCCCCATACACATTAGCGTCATAAATTTTAGCGTTCGTAAAATTCACGGCGTTGAGATTGGCTTGCTGAAAATTGGCATTCGTTACAAAAGCTGATGTTAAATTAGCTGCTGTCAAGTTTGCCTTCGTCAGATCGGCACCTTCGAGGTTTGCATTCGTCAGGTTAGCGCCTTGCAAATTGGCTTCTCTCAAGTCCGCACCAATCAAATGTGCGCCGCTGAGATTGGCTCCTGATAAATCGCACCGAACACATTCCCTCGTTGACAATAGCTGTTTTACGTGTAGCGGATTCTCCGCTTTCACTGGCATAGTTAAAAATAGTGGAGCGAGTAATGTTAGTGTCGCGAATAGCTTGAGTTTCATAATACTCCCCCTTTATCAAAAAGGTTGTTCCGTTTTCTTCCTCACACCTTTATTATCTCACTAAGATTCTGTGGTAGACATTGATTGATGCCACATATAACTTGTGATAGAGAACATAGGATTTAATCACTCGTTAGCAGGATTGCGATAGTGCTTAATTGGGATAAGATGCGATGAATTTCTACCGCTCTTGCATCTTCAATCTGGGTTGAGTGTACCGGGTGCAAGGCGCGATCGCATTAAATCGCATCAATCTGCTTTTAATCTATCTTTTGGTAGAGAAAGAACCTCAATCCTCTCCTCGTAACAGCCAAAAGCCGCTATACGTCATCCCCGACTCATCCGGTTGCACCAGCAAAAAGTGCAATCCGCGACTCTGCTGCTGGCGCTGTTGATAAGCTTTAGCTGCTGCCGTAACTTCTTTATCCTCAAAAGTGGCAACAATCCAGCGGTCAACCAATCCCGCTTCTAATATCAACCCATCCGGCGCACCCGCAATGTAATTAAGAGACACGGGACGCGCTTCTTGTAGCCAACGCGCCAAACGCATCGATTGCCGCCCACCGTAAATAACCACACCGGGGACTGGCACCGTAGACGCTAAACCCAGATTAATCGGCAAGAGAAATTCTGGCATCTCCAGAATCGGAATCGGGCGTTCTGCAAAAGCCTCCACCACAGCAACCGCCGGAAGCGTGGCAAATCGCCATTGTTCTCCCCAAAGGTTTTCTGGCAATGGGACTGGCGGCGGTTTGTCCAGCGATGGGAGTTCGCCAGTGTAGGTATAGTTATCGAGATTGGGATATAGTTTCGCCTTCTGTTGCAAATATTCCTTCAGCGCCCCAGTGCGTCGAGTCGCTTCCACCTGAATACCCAGTTGTTGCGCCGCTGCCTGAATCAAACTCAAGGACTGGGGACGAAACACTTGGATGAGATGCGGCAGATTTCCACCCGCTGCTTGCTGCAACTGAGAAACCAGCCAGCTAGCATTCGCTTCAGATTGAGGACAAAAAGCGTCATAACTAAAGCTGCGTGTGGCGTCGCAAAGCAACAATTCCCACAACACCTGCCCTTTTTCATCTTTGAGAGGACGCCGATAAAAATCAGCTTGCCAAACCCGATTCATCTGTTCTCTGTTCCTTTGCGTCCTTTGCTTCTTTGCGGTTTGCTTCTTTGCGGTTCAAAAAAAAGCAGGTGGGCACTGCCCACCCTACTTTTAGCTCAAAATCGAGTCAATTCATACCTAATGTAGGGGCGCGCCGTTTGCCCCTACAAATTTGCTACGCCAGCGCACTCGCCAGAATTGGTTCAGTGCCTACGGAAGTTCCCGGCGCGTACACCTGAGTCACGTAGTCGGCAATCATTCGGTCAGTGTTGAATAGCGGCGAATTTGTCTTAATCGACGCCTTCATCATTTGAATCCAGCGATGAGGAACTCCCTTCTCATCTTGGTCATAGTAGAGAGGAACGATTTCCTCTTCTAGTAGGTGGTAGAGAGATTCCGAATCAATCCGGTCTTGCAACTCTTGGTCGCTGGTGTGGGCATCTTCACCGATTGCCCAGCCATTGCTTCCCTTACCATCTTGTCCTTCTTGATAGCCTTCGCACCACCAGCCATCGAGGACACTGCAATTAATGCCGCCGTTGAAGCAGACTTTTTGCCCACTCGTACCGGAGGCTTCTAGAGGGCGACGCGGGTTGTTCAACCAAACATCAACACCTTGCACCAAATGTTGACCCGTGTAGATGTCGTAATCTTCAACTAAGGCAACTCGGTTGAGAATGTCTGGGTGCTTGCACCACTCCATTAACCGCTGGATAATCCGCTTGCCTTCTTCGTCGTGGGGGTGCGCTTTTCCGGCAAAGACAATTTGCACGGGTCGTTGGGAATTTCCAAATATCCTCAAGGCGCGTTCGGCTTCCCGCAGCAGCAAATCACCCCGCTTGTAAGGGCTGAAGCGTCGTGCAAATCCGATCGTCAGCACGTTGGGGTCTAGCAGCTTGTCGGCGGCATCAATGCGGAATTGCTCTTCACCGCGACTAATCCGTGCCAATTTCACTTTAGAACGGGTATGAGCAATCAGGCACTCTTTGAGAACTTGGTGCCGCCACCAGATTTCCTCGTCAGGAATTCCGTCCACCTTTGCCCACATCTGTTTGTCAGCCATGCGGGTTGACCAATCTTCACCCAGGTACTTGGAATATAGGTCGCCCATGAGGGGTGCTGTCCAGGTACGCGCATGGACACCATTGGTAATGTGACCAATGGGTACTTTCTCTTCGCTACGGTCGGGATAGAGAATGTTCCACATCTTGCGGGAAACCTGACCGTGCAGTTCGCTGACGCCGTTGGCAGTGCGACACATCCGCAAAGCTAAGACGGTCATGCCGAAGGGTTCCCAAGGGTCGCCCAGTCGGCGTGCCCCTAAGGAGAGGAACTGTTCGCGCGACAGACCCAATGTAGGCCAGTAGTGGGCGAAGTAGGAATCCATCAGGTCTGAGGAGAAGACATCGTGACCTGCGGGAACGGGGGTGTGGGTGGTGAAAACGCAGCGATCGCGCACCAATCCCTCGATATCATAGAAAGACTTGCCGGTACGCTGAATTTCTTGTCGCGCAATCTCTAGGGTGCAGAATGCCGCATGACCTTCGTTCAGATGACACACCGACGGAGTAATCCCCAATGCTGTCAGCGCCCGAACGCCGCCAATTCCCAGCACGACTTCCTGGGCGATGCGTGTTTCTTGGTTGCCGCCGTACAGGTGCCCTGTCAGCCAGCGGTCAATCGGATCGTTGTCGTGTCGGTCGGTATCTAGTAGGTAAAGATTGACGCGACCGACTCGCGCCAGCCAAATTTGGGCTTTGACAATCCGTTGCCGGATTTCCATCTCAATGGTGATGGGTTCCCCTTGCTGGTTTTTGAGCAACTCCAGGGGCATCTGGTCAAAGGGATTGTTAACGTAGTTTTCTTCCTGCCAACCGCCACTATTCAACCGTTGACGGAAATAACCTTGGCGATAACAAAGCCCTACCGCGACCATCGGCACGCCTAAATCAGAGGCGGACTTCAGGTGATCTCCGGCTAAAATTCCCAAACCGCCGGAGTAGATAGGGAGGGATTCGTGGATGCCAAATTCCGCACAAAAATAGGCGACAGGTCGCTGTGGGGAAATTTGCGGCGCGACGCGAGACGCCCAAGCATTTTTTTCGTTCATGTACTTGTCAAATTGCTCGACAAGTGAATTCACCCGTTTGATATAAGCGGGGTCTTGAGCGAGCTGGGTGAGGCGCACTAAAGAAGCTGATTCTAAGATGGCGACAGCGTTATGTCCGCAGCGGTGCCATTCATCAGGATTAATGTTCTGAAATAGAGAAGTGCGATCGCTCGTCCAACTCCACCAATAGTTATATGCCAGGTCTGCCAATCGCTTGAGAGGAAACGGTAGCTTCGCACGCAGCGTTTCAATTGTTGTCATAAATTCCGTTGCACTACACTTGACAGGCTTGCTCTTGACGTTCGTCTGGATAGGGAGCGTGTTATCTTCTACGGGTTGTTTGGCTTTTAGCTAAAAAAAGTAGAGGCGCTAAGAGCCTAAAAACATCCTGCTATCCAGCCCGATTTATAGCTTTACAGGATTTCCTATATAAACTGTGTTTTTTTACACTCTTTACATTTTTCCCCCAAAAATTAGTCAAGTAATCTAAGGAAGATTATGGTTTTGTTAAGTTTTATCAGACAACGCCCAAACCGTGCCTAATCTAAACAGCCGGTTTTGCGACTTTCTCAACCCTAGACTGGCTGTAGTTGTGCCAATTAGTCATGAAAATTACAGTTAAATTGGTTAGAGTACCAACGATTCATTAAATTAACTAAGGGGGAAAAAGCCTCAACTGACTCGGCACCCCGGTTGTTAAACTCTCAATTTTCAAAGTCGCTTTAGCTTATGAATCCTGCCCTGACTCAATTTGGCGATTGTATGTCCCACCTCACTGGGGTGCGGGCAATTATGAAGGATATTAAGGAAACTCTGCAAGCAGGTATTGGACAGGAATATATTAATTTAAGTCCTGGGAATCCAGTGATTTTGCCAGAAGTAGAGCAGTTATGGCGGGATTACACCGAAGAATTGCTCGCTAACTCAAATTACGGGAATGTAGTTTGTCGCTATGGTGACTCTCAAGGCTATGAGCCGTTAATCGAAGCGGTAAAAAATGATTTTAATCGCCGCTACGGGCTAAATCTGACTCATCGCAATATTTTGATTACCCCCGGCAGTCAAACGCTTTATTTCTTTGCCGCGAATGCCTTTGGGGGCTACACCACAAGCGGTAAATTAAAGCAAATTATCCTGCCGCTGAGTCCAGATTACACGGGTTATGGGGGTCTGACTTTAACCCCAGAAGCCTTATTTGCCTATAAACCCGCTTTGGACATTGATGCCGCTGCCCACAGTTTCAAATATCGTCCGGACTTCAGCAAACTGAAGATTACAGAAGATACGGGCTGCGTGTTATTCTCGCGTCCTTGTAACCCAACCGGCAACGTCCTCACGGATGACGAGGTGAAAAAAATTGCCGATTTGGCTGCGCCTTATGATGTGCCAGTCTTAATCGATTCTGCGTATGCACCTCCGTTTCCGGCGTTAAATTTTACCGAGATGACGCCGGTATTTGGAGAGAACATCCTGCACTGCATGAGCTTATCGAAAGCGGGGCTACCCGGAGAAAGGATTGGGATTGCGATTGGGGAGGAAAAGTGGATTCAGGCGCTGGAGTGTTTCCAGACGAATATGTGTATTCATTCATCTCGGTATGGACAAGCGATCGCTGCCCGTGCGATTGAAACGGGAACGCTAGCAGAAATCGCTACCACGGTGATTCGCCCCTACTACCAGAAAAAGTTTGATGTTGTGGAAAGCAGTATCGAACAGGCAATGCCCAAAGATTTGCCTTGGTTCCTGCATCGCGGCGAAGGAGCAATCTTTGCATGGCTGTGGTTACAAGATTTACCCATTACAGACTGGGAACTGTACCAGCAGTTAAAGCAAGTCGGTGTCATTGTCGTACCAGGTAGCTCTTTCTTCCCCGGATTGCGCGAAGAATGGGCGCACAAGCAACAATGTATTCGGATTAGCCTGACTGCTACAGACCAGGAGATTGAAATCGGGATACAGCGCTTAGGGAAGGTGGTAGAGCAAGTATATTCAGTTGTTAAATGTTAGAAAGCCCTGCCGGACAGAATTCGCGGCGATGCGAACTAAGTCAGAAAAGCGCGAACTTTTAGAAGTCTCTGTGTCGCCGCCCCTTCCAGTTATCAAAGCATTCACTACCGTGTACACATATCTTTGATTAAGTGGCAAAACGTTGATTGCTCCCCCAATTTATCGGGGGTTAGGGGGATCAAAACCGGACTGGCAAGTACAAGAAGATTTGTGCGTACACGGTAGGGCATGAAAAAGAATACGGAATACGGAATACAGAAAGCTGATGACCAATGACCAGTGGTTAGAAATTGGCACAATTGTTGCCGCTCAAGGGATGAAAGGGGAGTTGCGGGTGTATCCGGAATCCCAATTCCCAGAACGCTTTGAGGAACCGGGAGAGCGTTGGATGTTGCGACCGGGCGAGACAGAACCGCAGCCAGTGAAATTGGTGAAAGGGCGGTATATAGATGGTAAAAATCTATACGTTGTACAGCTTGCTGAGGTAGAAAATCGGGATCGAGCGGAGGCGCTAGCGGGAACCAAGTTAATGGTAAAAGCTTCCGATCGCCCTATCTTGGCAGAAGATGAATACCACGTTCTAGACTTGATTGGGATGGAAGTTTTCGTTCAAGAATCGGGAGAAAACTTGGGCGTGGTGGTGAATGTAATTCCGGCTGGCAACGATTTACTGGAAGTGCAGTTGCACCAGCAACCTGTAGCTGTAGCGCCAGAGGATGAGCCGGAAACACCCCAGAAAGGGGAAGTCAATCGAACCAGTAAAAAACGGAAAGTTCTTAGACCCAAACCACCGAAGCCGTCTACCATTTTGATTCCTTTTGTGAAAGCGATCGCGCCTGTGGTAGACCTGGAGAATCGACGAATTGAAATTACGCCACCGCCTGGATTGCTAGAAATGAATCAGGACGTTTGAATTTGTTCAGAATCCCAGCGCGATCGCAACCAAGCATCTATCTCGGAATCTATCTCGGAAAATTATTTCCCAAAATAACCATGCCGTCCCCAAAAGGACGGCATGGTTACATTAACGATTCTTTGTTAATTGCTCAAGAATGCTGGTTAAGTCATTACCAAAGCGCTGGCACTGGCGCTGCCTCAGTCGTCTGCGGTTCGGTTTGAGCTGTATCTGGAGTGCTTGTGGTCTCTCCAGTGGTTGTTGTCGGACCAGGAGACGGTGTTGTCTGCACCGTTCTTCGCTGAATCGTTGTCTCTTCCACTCGACGGGTTCTGTTGAGGCGAGTAGTATCTGTCGCATCGGCTGCTTCAACCATACTCACATTGCTAGCCATATTCTGGTCATCCAATGTGGCGCTAATCTCCATTCCTGGCATGAGGTTCAACCGAGTTAGATCCTCTGGTGAGAGCATCATACTTCTGGTTGTACCGTCTGGCAGTCTTAGCGTGACTACATTGCCTCTAACGCTGCTGACGGTGCCTCTAACTACTTGATTCGTATCGGTTGAGTTAGGAGTAGTTGTGTTGGTGTTGGTTGGATTGGCAGTAGGTGTGTCGGTGTTTGTTTGGCTAATGAGCTGCCTGGATTCACCTTCTACTGGGCGAGCGATCGCTGGCAACACTGATACTGCCGAGAGTAACAGTGTTAGCATCGTACCTGTCAATACTTTGGTTTTTTGTAAACGCATTACACCCTCACTTTTAAAATATTTGGGTAATAAACTTGACTATCGGCAACAGTTGTAGTCAACAACGGATGAAAATGCCTGGATTATTGCCCAAATCCTATCTAGCTCTACTGAAGATTCAATCTACCGGACTATATAAGCCCTTAGGAGTAGAGCTGGGAATAAAATCTGACTTTGTGAGACTTGACAAGACTAGGAAAATCCAATTTTAAACAAGTCAGTCAGCTCAGTGTGATTTACAGTTTTGATCTCAGATAATAATTCGATAAGAGTCGTTGACCAGGGAAAAGAGAGGACAGGAATGCTGGGAGGTAAATTACCATCTGGAAGCTTCAAGCTGCTGTGCTTCAGTACAGCCATTCTATTGCTGGGCGTTCGGCAGCAGACGGCTGCCTCAGTTCCAACACAAGCTTTGGCAACTACCAGAGAGGCGACGATCGAATTGCCTTCGGAACCCCAATTGCCTCCGCTGGGGGCACCCTCTCTGTATCTGCCTTTAGAGGAACTCTCCCCAGCGAGTACCACGCCCGATACTCATTTAGTGATTAAATTAAGCGATCGCCGCGTCTATGTCTACCGAGACAATCAGGTGAAAGCAAGTTATCCTATCGCAGTCGGTAAAAAGGGCTGGGAGACGCCTACAGGCACGTTTAAGGTGACGCAAATGCTACGCAATCCAGCTTGGCAGCATCCTTGGAATGGAAAAGTCGTTCCTCCAGGTGCAGATAATCCTTTAGGAGCCAGGTGGATTGCTTTTTGGACAGACGGACGCAATTTTATCGGGTTTCATGGCACCCCCCAGGAAAAACTGGTGGGACAGGCAGTTTCTCACGGCTGCGTCCGGATGCGTAATCAGGATATTTTGGCTTTGTATGCACAGGTCAACATCGGAACTCCTGTAAAAGTAGAGCCTTAGAGTCCTGAAAGTTGCCCAATTAAAAATACAGCGGCTTGTTAATTTTTAATTAAACCAAAGGCAACAAAATCTCAAATTCGGTGGCAATGCCTGGTTTAGGTTCTCCGCTGGAATTGCTAGGAGTGGCATACCCCTGAGGAGATCCGCTCTCTGGGCATCCACTGCGCGAGTAATCCTCAGGACATACACTAAGCGAGTCGCCCAAACGGCATACACTACGCGATCGCATTCTTAATTTTCCACCGTGCTTCGCCGTCACAATCTGATAACTTACCGATAAACTCGTCTCTTTAGCAGAGCGTTTCTCTACAGAAAAAGACTCAAGAATTTGCTGCTGTACTTCCGGAGACATCCCAGGGCCATTATCGGCAATGCGAATGGAAACCCAGCGCGAATCAGAAACTCCTGTCTGACTTGCCTTGTGCGAACAAACCTCAGTCGTGATTTCGATCCGAGGTTTCTCTTGAATATTCGGGGGCGATGTTCCTTGAAAATCTTGAGTAAACTGCTGAACGACTGCTTGATTAATCAATGCATCAATCGCATTCGTCAGGATATTCATGAAAACCTGATTCAATTGACCCGCGTAGCATTGTACCGGCGGCAAATGACCATAATTTCTGATAATTTCAATTTCGTTGTTTACACGACTTTTTAAAAGCAAAACAATACTATCTAAACAAGCGTGTAAATCGGCAGGCTTAGGATAAACATCATCAATATGGCAGAAGTTTTGCAGACTCATCACGAGCTTTTTCAATCGTTCTGCTCCGGCTCGGATGCTGGCAATTGAGCGGGGTAAGTCCTGTTGTACAAAATCAAATTCTATGTCTTCTTTCAGAGCCGCAATTTCTTCAGGAATCTGCGGCAGATGTGTCTCATAAGCAGACAGCAATTCTATCAAGTTTTCAGTATAAGTTGAGACATACGTTAAGTTCCCCCAAATAAAGCCAACCGGGTCTAAAATTTCGTGAGCAACTCCATCTACTAAGCGCCCTAAGCTTGCCATTTTCTCACTTTGAATCATCTGAGCTTGGGTGCGTTCATATCGCACCTGAGCTTCGATTCCCCGGATTTGCCAAGAAACAACATTCAAATCCTGAACATCTAACAGCCGATAATCAGATTCTCCCACTTGCACTACGACAGGTTCTGCCAAAAATTCAGGCGATCGCCGCAGCGCCTGGTGGGTTGCTGTCAAAATCGGCGTACTATCGGGAAGGATTAAAACCTCAGAGTGGGCGTACTTGTAGAGGATGTGCAGCGGTTTGTGCAAAAACAGCTCTAGTCGATGAGGACGGATCAGGTACTCCAAAAGCCGCCGCCGCGAAATCATCCCAGCAAACTGACCCTGTTCGACTAAGATGGCTCCTGGCAGTAGAGGATGCTTCTCAAAAATTCGGGCAATATCCACACCCAGACAGATGGGTTTTACCAGAAAGTTGTACAGCGGCAATTCCCCAAGAGTTGACTCTATAGAGAGGTCGCGATCGCTCCCTTGGGACAAGGACGGAAGTGATATAAATCCGTTTGGTACCGACACACAACGCCCACAAATGCAGCAGTGAAGCTGGAATCAGCTATGACCATAGACTACCATTTTCAGCAGTTTTCCACCTGCCCTTGAGGTTAATTTCTGCTACTATTTTCCAGAAAAATTGTGAACAAGCGCCTTAACCGAGTGGCAATCGGATCTCGAATTCTGTGCCCATCCTTGGTTGTGAATCTTCTATCTCCCTGGAATTAGCTAGCAACTGTGCCGCTGCTGGTGCCTCGCATCCGCTAGCCGCACTATAGATTCTGTCTTGCCGGGGATACGAATCTGCGATTCCTATTCCTACGGCGGAAGCTACGGGCACCGACAACGCTTCAACTACGGAACCATTATGGGAGGCGGTGCTAGGAGGAGGATACGCCAAAGGCGAGCAATCCTCTGGACATACACTACGCGATCGCACCGATAAATGACCCCCGTGTTTCTCAGTAACAATTTGATAACTAATTGCCAATCCCAATCCCGTTCCCTTGCCCACCGGCTTTGTAGTAAAGAACGTCTCAAAAATCCGATCCTGAATTTCTGGTGGAATTCCCGGCCCATTATCCGCAATCCGGATTACAACCCATTCAGAATCTTGGATTTCTAAAACTTCCGTCGTAATCTCTATCTGGGGTTGCCAATCCGACCCGTCAGTGACTCGATCTTTGAGTGCATCAATCGCATTACTAATGATATTCATAAATACCTGACTCAGTTGACCTGAGTAGCAATTCACCAGTGGTAAATCGCCATATTTTTTAATTAATTGAATCCCCTGCTTGATGGGATTATTTAAAATTAATAAGGTACTTTCAATACATTCGTGTAAGTCAGCAGGCTGTCTCTTGGTTTCATCCATATGAGAAAAGTTTCGCAGACTGCCAACGATTTTTGTTAATCGTTCCGCACTCAGCTTCATACTTCCTATCAACTTAGGCAAATCTTCTAGAAGAAAATCATATTCAATTTCCTCTTTCAATTCTTCGATTGTATTCAAAGTTTCAGCTTTTTCATAAGCTGCCAATAAACCGATTAAATTTTTGTAATAAGTTTCTACAAAACCAAAATTCCCATTAATGCAGTTAATGGGGTTTCTAATCTCATGGGCAACCTCAGCAACCGTCCGTCCCAAACTCGCCATTTTTTCGGTTTGCAGCATCTGAGCTTTGGTTTGCTCGTTGAGCAACTCGGTTGTGAGTTCATGAATTTTTGACTGTGCCACCAATAATTGATGTACATCTAGTAATCGGTAAATTCCTGGCGCTAACTCTACCACAATCGGTTCATAGAGTAGCTCAGGAGGTCGTTGCAAAGACTGCTTTGCCGCCGCTACAATTAACGTATTGCCAGAAAGTTTCAAAACATGGGTACTGGCGAATTGATATAAAGATTGTAAGGGTCGTTTTAAAAATAATTCTAGTCCATAAGGACGGCTCATTTGTTCTAAAAATCGTCGCCGCGAAATCATTCCCGCAAACTGACTTTCTATCGTTAAAATGACCCCTGGTAGCAGCGCATTTCCTTCAAATTCTTTGTTAACTTCCTGCCCCAGACCAGAGGCTTCTATCTGAAAATCGTATAGCGGAAGCTCTTGAAGGGTTGACTCTAAATTGAGGTTCTTTATCTGGGACAGAGGAAGAACTGATAATTCCGGCGGAGATTCTTGCCAAGCCATCATAAATTACCTCAATCAGTTCTTATTCGCTGTATAGGGAGATGCAAAATTTACTTTATCCCCACATTCTACTGATTTAAGTTATAAATTTTACAGCTAAAACCTTAGTTTAACTTTAAATATGATTTAAAGATTTGATTAACCTTTGGTTAAAAAATGACGACTCAAGAGGTTTTTTAATTGTTATAAAAATACAATAATTTACACTTTTTACTAAACTAAAACAACTCTATATATTTATCTAAAGCGGAATAATTTGTATTCAAGAAGTTGCAGATGGCTCAAAAACGGATGAGCGATCGCGCGGAATGCGAAGCAAATGACCTTGAGACCGATCTCGTCCAGTCTGTTTTGCTTGATAAAGCTTTTCGTCCGCCGCTGCAATCAGCATTGCAGGTAAAAAATTTGAGCTAGGAAAGATCGTGGCAACGCCTAAACTCAGGGTGATGCACTCGCTTACTTCTGAGCAAACATGGGCTATCTTCAAGGCTTTCACAGTCAATCTGATGCGTTCTGCGACCTGAAGGGCACCCTCTAGCGATGTGTGCGGCAAAATCACGGCAAATTCTTCGCCCCCATAGCGTGCCACTAAATCTTCCGGTCGCTGCACTGCTTGCTGGATGGCACCCGCTACCTGTCGCAAAGTGTCATCACCCGCTTGATGACCGTAGGTATCGTTGTACTTTTTGAAGAAATCAACATCGCACAAGATCAGCGATAATGCTGAATTACTCGCCTGCATCTGGTGCCAACAGGAATCGAGATAGCTATCAAAACGGTGTCGGTTAGCAACCCCAGTCAAACCATCAGAAGTGGCAAGGCGCAGCAATTGTTGGTTTGCTGCTTCCAGATGAGTATAAAGTTGAGTGAGCAGTTCAGTTGCTAATTCGTGAATTTGCGACTGAGCAATCAGTAATTCATGTACATCTAATAATCGATAAACTTGCGGCGCGACCTCCACCACAATCGGTTCATAAAGTAACTCAGCCGCTCGTTGCAAAGAGTGACGCGCCGCCGCCACAATTAATGTATCGCCGTTCAGAATCAAAGTTTCCGTTTCGGCAGAACGATATAAACATTCAATGGGACGTTTGGAAAAGAGTTCTAATCCGTAGGGACGGCTCATGTATTCCAAAAATCGCCGCCGCGAAATCATCCCAGCGAATTGACCCTGCTTCATCAAGATGACGCCTGGGAGTAGCGGATTGGCTTTAAGAGTCTGAGTTACTTCCCAACCAAGTTGATGATCTTCAATCTGACAATCGTGAAGCGATAGCGATCGCAGCGTGGACTCTAAACACAAGTCTTGCTGGCTTCGATTGGATGACAAAGGAAGTGATAAAAATGCGTTCAGCACAGGGTACCCCGCTGCATGAAAACGCAGCAATGGAAGCTTGAGTATACTTCAAGCTTAGGATAGCATTTTCACTAGCAATCGTCCGTGTTACAAACTACAAAGGTTCGGTAAACTCCGTAAATTTACGGTAAAGCAACCGATAGATAAGGGAGAAAGCGAGCAACTTTTGGTAATCGGGTTCGTCCACTAGCACATTCATCAGCCCTAGTGATGAGTAGTAATAACCGCTAAAATGTCTTGGCAACCTCATAAAGCTAAAAAAGGCTTCTCACGATCCAAAGCATGAATCAACTGCACAACGCTTTCACCTTGTTTTTGAGTTTGCTGGTAGAGGCAATGCCTTTCTTACTACTGGGGGTATTGCTCTCCGGTTTGCTCCTGTTGTGGATTGATGAGGGCAAGCTGATTTCTGCTATGCCGAAGAACCCCATATTGGGGGCATTTGTAGGCAGTTGTGCGGGCTTTTTGTTTCCGGTGTGTGAGTGCGGCAACGTGCCGGTGGCGCGACGGTTGCTGATGCAGGGAGTGCCTGCACCTGTGGCAGTTGGGTTTTTGCTAGCGGCACCGACCATTAATCCGATCGTCATCTGGTCAACCTGGGTAGCGTTTCGAGATCAGCCAGAAATTGTCGTTTTGCGGGTGGTATTTTCTTTATCGATCGCGACGATTATTGCCTCGGTTTTCAGCGTTCAATCTAATCTGAAGCCGTTACTGCAACCCGCGATCGCTTGCGCCATACCTCAGATGCAAACTCAAGGGGCACGGGAAGACGATACTCCCACCTTGTTAAAATCCGGCACGTTTTGGCTGGGACAACCGCAACCGATAATGAGCGCCGTTGGCGTCTCCGGCGGTGGGATGATGGGTCAATCGATTACGTCAAAACCCCTGCCTTTCAAGCTGCGGATGTTCCTTGATAATACAGTGCAAGAGCTGCGGGAATTGGGAGGCGTGTTAATTTTGGGAAGCGCGATCGCAGCGGCGATTCAGGTACTCGCTCCCCGCGAACTGATCCTCAGCTTGGGTCAGGGACCAATCACCTCCATCCTTGCGATGATGGGATTAGCGGCTCTCGTGTCCATTTGTTCAACGGTCGATTCCTTTTTTGCCCTTTCCTTTGCCACAACATTTACCAGCGGCTCCTTGTTAGCCTTTCTGGTATTTGGCCCCATGATTGACCTCAAAGGCATCGGTTTGATGTTATCCATTTTCAAACCCAGAGCTGTGTTTTACCTATTTGGTCTTGCAGCTCAGCTGACTTTTATAATGACTCTCCTGTATACGTACTTTTTCTAAGATGAGTGGTGAGTTGCAATTGGCTCAGGGAAAACAGATTCCTAGAACGATTCACAATCAACCCGTCTTAAATTAGCGATTCGTACCCTTACCAATGACCAATCAACCAAAAATTATTTCTCAAAAATTTATAATTCCCGGCTTGGATGTCCTAGCACTAACGGCTTGGGGAGCCTTGCTCCTGAAATATTGGTTCACGGGTCAGTTATACCTGCTGATTCACAAAGATTACTTTAAATATGTTGTTGTCACTGCCATCTGCTTGTTAATTATGGCGGCATTGAGCGCCATGCAACTGATTGGGAAAATATTAAATAACCGGAAGGAAAAGCGGTCGGTGGCAGTTCTTCAGCACATCACCCTATTTCCTCCTGGTTGGAGCAGTGTATTGTTACTGTTGACGGCAATCGCTGGTTTATTGGTTGCCCCCCGCGCCTTTAACTCAAGCACAGCGCTCGCTCGGGGAATTACCGATTCTTTGACCTTGACACGAGTGCAACCCCAATCATTTCGCTCTTCAACAAGACCGGAAGAGCGATCGCTCATGGACTGGGTGCGGACGCTCAACTTCAATCCAGAACCCGATACCTACACGGGTCAAAAAGTTAAAGTAAAGGGATTTGTTGTCCATCCACCAAAACTCTCTGAGCAATATCTGTTAATTTCGCAATTTGTGATTACCTGCTGTGCCGCAGATGCTTATCCCGTGGGACTGCCAGTGAAACTCACTGAAAACCGGACAGCTTATGCCCCTGATACTTGGTTAGAAGTTGAAGGTGAGATGATCACTGAAACTCTAGAAAACAAACGCCAACTCACCATCAAGGCAAACTCCCTCAAAAAAATAGAAGCACCGAAGAACCCGTATGATTATTAGACGATTTTAGATTTTAGATTGGCGAGGACGAAGGCAGTGATAAATCGAAAATCAAAAATCGAAAATCGAAAATGGGGGCAACCTGTTGACCGTCTGGCGCTAGCGCTGATGCTGGTGCTAAGCGTGGTGATTGGGCTAGTCGTGTGGGGTGGCGATGCCTGCGGCACGAACTGTTTTTTAGTCACCGGACCTCGCGTGCGGGATTTCAACTGGCAGGGAGAAAAAATAGGTGTTGAGGATACTTCCTTTATCCTCACCTTTAGCCGCCCGATGGAACACAGCAGCGTGGAAGCAAATCTGCGAATCGCTCCACCTTTGGGGGGTAAATTCAGTTGGGCGGGGCGGAAGATGTCTTATACCCTCACTTCCCCAGCATCCTATGACACCGACTATAAAGTGGAATTACAGGGGGCGCGAGAGCGCTTGGGGACTCAAGGAAAAACAGGAAGGGCAATTCAGCCGTTTACGAGTCAGTTTCGCACCCGCGATCGCGCTTTTATCTACCTGGGCGTTGAGAAAGAAGAACAGGGACAGTTAATCCTCTACAACCTCACCCAAAACAAAAAAACCGTTCTGACGCCTAAAGACCTCGTGGTGATGGACTTTAAGGTGTATCCAGATGGTGACAAGGTTTTGTTTTCTGCCACCGACGCGACGAATAACCAACCCGGTGTATTGGCGCAACAACTGTACACCGTCAGTACCGGACTCCATTACAAAACCAAAGGAAAATCTGAAAAGGATCTCGATCCCCCAGGCAGAATGAATCTGGTTTTAGATAATAAAAATTACCAGAATCTCAAATTTGACTTAGCGGCGGATGGGCAAACGATTGTTGTTCAGCGGGTGAACAGCCAAAATCCAGCCGAATTTGGCTTGTGGGTAGTCCGACCGAATGCACCGCCGCAACCGCTGAATAACCAACCGGGCGGGGATTTTTTGATTGCGCCGGATAGTGCCTCGGTGGCAAGCGCTCAGGGAGAGGGCATCGCGATTCTGCCGCTGACACCAGGAGCCAAACCGCTAGATTTTCTGCCCAAGTTTGGGATGGCGCTGGATTTTGCCAGAGATGGCTCGGCAGCAGCGATGGTGAAATTTAATACAGATTACACGCGATCGCTCTTTTTAGTCACCAACCAAGGCGCACAGAAAGAACTGCTGCGAACAAATGGCTCAATCCTCAACTGTCAGTTTGCTCCTTATAAGGAAACGCTCTACTGCCTGCTGACTCAGTTACTGCCAGGAGAAGAGTACCAAGAACAGCCTTACATTGCGGAAATTGACCTCCAGACAGAGAAAGGGACTCTGGATGCAAAGGCGATCGAGCCGCTGTTGCTCCTGCCCACCCAGCGGGATATTCAGATGAGTCTGGCACCGGATGGGTTAGCGCTGCTGTTTGACCAAGTTGTGACCAACGAGACGGCAACCGCGGCAGACAGTTTGAGAACCAGTGAAGGACAAGCGATCGCGACCAGTCGCCTTTGGCTGCTTCCCCTGAGCCAGCCAGAAGCTGCACAACCCCAAGCCCAGATCCAACCAGAGGCGCTGCCTTTCGCTGGATTTCATCCGCGCTGGGTACCATAAAAGAGCCAAGTTTTACTCATTTAAAAGGCAAAATAAAGAAGGAAATCCCTAAAAATTTTGCCTTTTAAATTTTTTATTTTTAAAATTTAATAATTTTTATCCTTCAAGGGTGTGCAAATACATAACTTCCTCGATCGGTACCGACAAGGAGAACGCGATTTTTCCTATGTAGACCTCAGTGGAGCCAGCCTCGGCGGGGTCAATCTCCGCGATATAAACTTAACCGGAGCGAACTTGAGCGGTGCCAACCTCAGTTGGGCTTCTCTGAACCAATCCAAGCTGATTGGTGCTTGTCTGCGCCAAGCCGATATGCGGAGTGTCAACCTCACAGGTGCCAATCTTAACCAGGCAATTTTGAGTCGCGCTCGGATGGTGAAAGTGGACTTGCGTTTAGCCACTCTCCAAGACGCCGACCTCAACTGGGCGGTGCTTCAAGAAGCCGACTTGAGCGGTGCTGACTTGCGTAGGGCGAAGCTGGATCAAATCAATCTCGAAAATGCCAAACTCAACGGCACTCAGTTAATCGAAGCCGAGTTGATGGAGGCAAATCTCCGTCGCGCTAGCTTGGTTGGCGCAAACCTCAGCAGTGCAAATCTTCGGGAAGCGCATCTAGAAGCTGCGAATTTACGAGATGCAATTTTAGTCGGCACCAACTTGACGGAAGCCGACCTCAGTTCAGCCTACTTGCGGGCGGCAAATTTGACTGAGGCAGACTTGCATCGGTCAATTCTCATCGGTGCCGATTTGAGCGAGGCGATTCTCAATAGTGCTGACTTGAGTCGGGTAAATTTAACGGGAGCGTATTTACTCAAAGCCAGTTTGCGAAAAGCTTATTTACTGCGAGCGATCTTGCAGGATGTGTATTTGTTACGTGCCGACTTGAGCGAGGCAAATTTACGCGGGGCGGATCTGCGGAAAGCTGATTTGAGCGGGGCATACCTGGGCGACTGCACGATGTCCGAGGCAAATTTGGGCGACGCCTATCTTCTAGAAAGTCATCTGATTCGCACCAATCTGGACCAAGCGCAACTGACCGGCTGTTGCATCAGCAACTGGCATCTTGAGGATGTCGATCTTTCTAAGGTGGAGTGCCGTTATGTTTTTACCCGGTTTAATTACGCGACTAAAAAACCGACTGAGCGCTTTCCAATCGGTCGGGATTTTGAGCCGGGGGAATTTGGCAAGGACGATAGCACCGGGGACGCGGAGGGTGCGGAGGGTGCCACTACCATAGAAGTTTTTTTGAAAGAAGCTCCGAATTGGGAAGCGCTAGTGTTTACTTTGGCTCAGGTGCAACTCGATTCTCCTGACTTGCAACTCAGTATTAAGTCTTACCAACCCCAGGAGGAGCAGTATCTGCTAAAACTGGCGTCGAGTCATTTTGTGAATGCGAAAACTCTGTCTCAACGAGTTTTGCAGATCTACCCGGAGATGCTCCAGTTGGTGGAGTCTAAGCGACAAGCGATCTTGGATCTGCTGGAAATCAAGGTTCGCCCAGAAAATCCACCTGTAACGCTGAAGGTACCGCCACCACCACCGCCACCGTTACTACCGTCGCCTCCACCCGATTATCGGCTGCGGATTTATCAAGAGGTGGTGAAACAGATCCAACTGATTATCCTCTCCCAAGCGCCAGAGCAGTTGGTCGAAAGCGTGCAGCGGTTGTTGAATTTCCTGAAGAACGAGGGGATCTCGACCGAAGAAATCCAAAAGACAATGATTAGTCAGGCGCTGGTAAAGCGAGCAAAGCAAGACCAGACGTTCCAAAAGCAGTTGTTGCAGTGGGAGAAGACGGCGGATGAAACGGTGCGTTTTTCAATGGTGGGGGAGTCACTCCGGTTAGCGATCGTGCTCATTTGGCCCCATCTTCCGCAAAAATAGAGTTGTCTATGTAGATGAGACAGCTCTAGCCCCACCCGCGTTCAACCTGGTACGCTCAAGGGAGGCGCTGGTGATACCGTGTATGCGATCGCTGAATAAAAATTCCCACAACCATCTCTTCATCAAGCTAATTCCCTATTTATTATTCTTGGGGATTTTGGGGATAACGCTGCTTTCTTTGCTTAGCTTAGTTGGCTGGAATATCTTTTTAGAACAGCTTTCTCACTTTAAACTGCAATATCTCATTGTAGGGTTAGTGTTATTTGCCTTACTCTTACTGACTCGCAAAAAACTCTTAATCTTGATTAGCCTATTTTGTATTTCTCTACTCTTAGCAGAGATACTCCCTTGGTATATTTCTCTATCGCCAAAACCGGGGAATAATATTGAATCTATCCGAATTTTAAGCTCAAATCTGAATACGCAAAATAAAAGCTATTCAAAAATATTATCTGTCGTTAGAAAAGAAAAACCAGAAATTACTGTCTTTTTAGAAGTTAACGACGCTTGGATAAAACAATTAGATTCTCTTCTTGATATTCTTCCCTACTCCATTAAAAAACCTAATCCTTATAATCTAGGTATCGCCGTTTATAGTAAGCAGCCTCTCACCAACGCTTCTATCAATCTTTTTGGGACAGATAAAAATAATAGTATTGTTGGCAACTTTACGATGAACGGACAATTGATTTCCCTGATTGCCACTCATCCGCTACCGCCCGTCAAACCTACCTTCTTTCATTCTCGGAATCAACAGCTAGACAAAATCAGCCAATATATACAAAAATTGAAAACCCCAGTTGTAATGGTTGGGGATTTAAATATAACTATGTGGTCTCCTTATTACAAAAGATTTATCAATAAAACTGGGCTGCATAATGCCCAGAAAGGATTTGGGATTCTACCGAGTTGGCCTATGAAAGCTTCTTATTCTCAAACTCTCCCACCTTTCTCTTTTGCTTTATCCATTCCTATCGATCATTGTTTAATCAGTCCAGAAATTAAAGTCAAGAATATTCGCACTGGGCCGAATGTTGGTTCAGACCACCGACCTTTAATTGCAGACTTGGTAATTCCAGAAAAGAAATGAACCACTCCAGGCGCAGACAACACAAAAGGTAGAAATGAGGGCAAGATAGGTAAACTGAGAGCAAAAGCAATGCAATATGTCCCCTTAGTGGTGTTCGCTCCTTAGAAATCCCTTCCCTAGCCCCTTAAAAGGGAGGAAATTTGCCCCTTTTGTTAATCAGGGTTTGGGGATCGAGCCTTAACCGAAAAAGATTGGGAAACGATCGCTAGAAAAAGGGAAAATGTTTGCCAATAGACTCGGCAGCAGATTATCCTAAAGAACGCAATTTATGAGTTTCGGGTGGTTAAGAACCATTGTTTGACAATATTAATGTTTCTACGGGTAGCAGAGGCAGTGACGGCAAAACCGCCGGTCATCAGTTTGATGGTTGGTCGCTAGAAGAGCGAAATCCCGATGTGATTAAAGCTTGGATGCCGGTATGGGAATGGTTCTACCGCCACTATTTTCGGGTTCAAACGGATGGCTGGCATCATATGCCCCCCGAAGGGAAGGTGCTGGTTGTCGGTTCCCATAATGGAGGTTTGGCTTCGCCCGATACTTCGATGTTTTTGTATGACTGGTTCCGCCGGTTTGGCTACGAACGCTTAGCTTATGGACTCATGCATCCGTCAGCTTGGAAAACTCCTATCTTCGCGGTGCCAGCTGCCCAGGTAGGGGCGCTGATCGCGCATCCGAAAGTAGCGATCGCTGCCCTCCAGAAGGGTGCATCCGTACTCGTCTATCCTGGCGGGGCTGAAGATATGTTTCGTCCTTACAACCAGCGTTATCAAATTCATCTAGCAGGGCGTAAGGGATTTATCAAACTGGCACTGCGGGAAGAAGCGCCAATTGTACCGATTATTTCTCATGGTGCCCACGAGACGCTGATTGTTCTAGCAGATTTCTACCAGCAAGTGCGACAACTGCATGAATGGGGCTTTCCCTGGAAGTTAGATGCTGAAACGGGTGTATTTCCACTTTATTTAGGGTTGCCTTGGGGAGTGGCAATTGGCCCGATCCCGAATTTTCCGCTACCAGTGCAAATTCATACCCGCGTCCTCGCCCCAATTGTGTTTGAACGCTATGGTCGTGCAGCAGCTAGCGATCGCGCTTATGTGAATGCTTGCTATGAAAAAGTTTGTACCCAGATGCAACTTGCACTAGACCGTTTAGTTCTAGAAGTTAGCGCGAGGCAATCATCCGCACCCTAAAAAGGCACAGGAACTAAACCAACTGCGAAGAAGCCAGAGAAAAGAATACAAGAGGGCGATCGCACCGGGGATCTTCCCCTCCCAACTCACTTTTTCACCTAGTAGCGGTGAATTAATGAAGGCGAAGCACGCTTGAGAGTAACGTTGCTTCGCTATCCCGCGACTAATTATCTATATTGATTCATCCTCGGTATCGTGATAGAGATGAGGACTTGAGGGTGCCAAAGCTCAAGTGAATCTAGGGAGAAGCAATCGAGATGAAAACAAAGGGGTTGAGATGAGCATAGAGAGTTATCCACCACCAGTAAACCAGCTGCTCACCTATGGCAATTGCGCCGAGATGGACTTTGACAATTGGCCTGACTATCTGGAACTCGGTATTGCCCCCACGGACATTCCTAACTTGATCCGCATGGCAACAGACAACGAGTTATACCGGGATGATGAAGACACGCTCGAATCCTGGGCACCCATTCATGCCTGGAGAGCATTGGGCCAACTCCGCGCTGAGGCTGGCATTGAGCCGCTCATGGGCTTGTTTGAGAAAGAGGAAAGCAACTATTGGGAATGGATTGCCGAAGAACTGCCATTAGTCTATAGCATGATCGGGCAAGCCGCGATTCCGGCTCTGGCGGCTTATCTAGCGGATACCTCTCAGGCGATATTCCCCCGCACAACGGCTCTTAACTGTCTGGAAGACATTGCAATCGATCATCCTGAGGCTCGTCCTGAGTGTGTTGCGATTCTCACCCATCAACTGGAATCGTTTGCAGAAAACGGCTCAGAATTGAATAGCTTTCTCATAGGTTCCCTGGTCGATCTGAAGGCGGTAGAGTCCGCGCCGCTGATAGAGCGTGTCTTTGCTGCTGATACCGTGGATCGTTTCTTGGTAGGAGACTGGGATGATGTGCAGGTGGGATTGGGCTTGAAGTCGCCTGAAGAATTACCGAAGAAAGAATTTAACCAGAGCTTTCAAAGAAAGGGGGTCAGCGATCCTGGCTTCACGGGTTCATCAATTTCTCAGGAAGCAAAAGGCTTTCGCCCTGGCAAGAGCGATCCCAAAGCCAAGTCTAAAAAAAAGATGTCCAAGGAGTCACGCAAGAAAAACCAGAAAAAGCGGAAGTAATTTAATCGGGGTTAGCGATTGTTGAGGTGCGAACTG
This sequence comes from Trichocoleus sp. DQ-A2, assembly GCF_039961915.1. Taxonomy (NCBI): domain Bacteria; kingdom Bacillati; phylum Cyanobacteriota; class Cyanophyceae; order Leptolyngbyales; family Trichocoleusaceae; genus Trichocoleus; species Trichocoleus sp. DQ-A2. Next base: position 41,087 of record NZ_JAMPKD010000023.1, on the reverse strand, counting down.
ACAAGTCAGCGCTAGGCGAACGCCTTGCTTTGAGGACACGCGCTCGCCTCTGACTCAGCTGGGGTCAACGATATATTTTTGCTCCGGTAGTACATTGTGCGATCGCACATCAGTTGCCTCTGTCCCTGATTCGGTATCAGCGATCGCCTGCACGGACTCTATAAACTGGCTATCCAGCAAAAAAACTCCTCTGGCAAAGCGGACGCTCCAATATCCCCCTGGACGCCGGTCAACAACGACCCCCTCTTCCCCAAGCTGAATCACATCAGGAGGACGCAGCATCGGCATCGGTTCCGCTGTTTTAACGTAAGGCGGCAACGTTACCACACGGACTCGCTCACCAATTACAAATTCTTTAGACATCAGTTTTTAGGTAATGAAGTAGTTGGGTGTCAGTAGTCATTAGTTCTAAGTTCTTTGCGAGTGACACCAATGACTAATAACAACTGACTAATGACTACTTATCAAATATTCAAGGCGCTTGCCAAATCTTTTGGTGATATTGCTCTACATTTCTGTATGGATCTTCAGCAGGGTGAGCATGATCGTGACCATGCCCATGCCCATGCCCATGCCCATGCCCATGCCCATGCCCATGCCCATGTCCATGATGGGAATGATCGTGGGCGGGAGTGTGCCCGTTACTGTTGCTATTGGCTGCTATCCTGAATTTGCACATTTCGCAATTCATTTGCACTTGCCCCAACTGCGTCTCAATTTCTCGTTCTCTTAATACAGACAACAACTGAGGGTGAATGCCCATTTCTGGTAGGCAAGTCATGGAAATATCCGGGTATTGCTCCTGTTGTTGCGCCGTGATGTCGAAAATCTTTTTAACTAAGACGCCGGTAAATAGGAAGTACGGTAGGACGATAATGCGTTTAGGCTCGTAGAGTCTAGCACGGCGGAACCCTTCTTCCAGACGGGGATGGGTAATGCCAATAAAGCAAGTTTCAACGGTGGCGTAGCCGCTACCTTCCCACAGAATCCGGGCAAGCTTATAAACATCGCTGTTCGCATCAGGATCGCTGGAACCCCGACCGACAAAGAGCAGAACCGTTTCTGAGCGATTGTACTGGGGTTGGTCTAATTCCGAAAGACGCGATCGCCACAAATCCAAAATCCCTGGCGTAATCCCAAAATGACGCCCATAGTAAAACTTCACCTGGGGATGTCTAACCCTTGCCCGGTCTAACTCATTCGTAACATCAAACTTATTGTGTCGAGCTGCAAATAGCAAAATCGGCAATACAGAGAGTTCCGTGTAACCCTCTTCTACACAGCGATCCACCCCCTCCTGTATCGTGGGGGTAGTGAGTTCTAGAAAACAAGGTAAAACAGGACGCGACGGGTCTAACGCTTGATACGCATCGGCAAAATCTAGAAGACTCTGCCGTCCATCCTCATCTTTGGTGCCATGACCAACCATCAACAACGGACGACGCAAAGGTAGCGGCGGCAATTGAATCGACTGGGGAGTAGGGGATTGCAGTCCCATCAGATCGGTTGAATTTATACTAGGCATCAATTTGATTGCTCCTTTCCCGTGCAAGGCAGGAAGTTAGACTGTATGAAGGTAGTACTAAGTAGGCATTCTGGCTTCCGAGAGTCATCTCGTTTACAGCTGCCGCACAGCCCCGGATTTGCACCGGCGTTTCCCCACGTTGTTACCCTTTACGTGTGCCTTGATATCTTAGCCGATCCGGTCGCAGCTCAAAATCCAGGGGGAGGGGGTATTCCCAAGACTCTCCAGATGCCAGTTTTTGATGCCCCATCAAAACTGAAGGAAAATTTTTCCAACTTTATCGAGTATCATTCGCAAGTTTGACGCTCGCTCGAGCAACTCTAGAATTGATTGACCGTTTGTGGCTTTTTTACAAAAGCGGGATGCTCCCATTTTTTGTAGCTTATAGAACCTTATCAATCCAAACCATTGCTGACTGTATAAAGCTAACCCCATACATAGAAGTCTGATAAAAAATACAAATTCTCCATTACAAAATACCGCCCTGAGTGCGACGACGTACAGCCAGTGCTAACCCGGCAAAAACTAAGGAAGTCATACTTGAAGGCTCAGGTGTAGATACGGGTGCAACGTTTAATTTTACTCGACGCCCTGTTTGCATCGAGAGTGAAATATTTGCCGAGGTTGATGAAGAATACACTTGCCATCTGTTCAACTCTCTAGGCGGCGCAGTGAATTGCACCAACATTTCCCAATTGCTGTCAAGCGAACCAATGGCTAAACCATCAGTGCAACAAGCTCCCCAACTCTGATTTGAAGTAAAGACGGTGCCAGTGGAATTTGCAGTTGCCTCACCTAAATCGTCTACAATTTTTAATTCCGCCGTATCTCCCAACAAGTTAAAGCTCATTTTAGCTGCTCCACCTGTTAGATTACCCGGCTTAGAATGAACGATGAACAGTGACAGCCCATCAATAGCATCTACAAAAAAAAGGTGAGATTGCTTAGCCGTTAAACTCAGGACTGGGTTACTAAAGGATGAATTATAACCTTTGCTATACTGGTAGTAATTGGCTGCTGTTTTATTTGTACTGAAAGCGTCAACAAACCCCAAGATATTACTATCAAAATCACCCAAACCTGGTTTAGATTCTTGCGACACCTTAAGCATCGTGGCGGCTTCGGAGCGCTGGGCAAAGAATGGAACAAACAGCGCGATCGCTACCAACATCAAAAGCTTTTTCATGACTTGTTATTTTGTAGATGCTCTGCTTACTAAAACCAGAATACGTTTATTTAAATAAAGTTAGAATAAAGTCAAATTAATAAAATTGTAAATTTAATAATTACTACATCTTTATTTCAGGAAAAATACGAATTGACTTTAAAGTAAATATTAGTTCTTCTGAAACGCTTCCTCCTAGACGGAATCACCCCATTTAATTTTTCTTGATTTTCCACAGCGAACCCTCTTCTGTTACCTTCGCCAGTACAGAAGAGGGTTTGCCAATTGATATGCTTTCTAAATGAGCTGAATTAAGGTTTATTTAGAAAACTGGAAATTTTACCTTTAATTGCTGCTGAAGTGGCACGTTAACGAAATCCTGCGGAAGAGGATGTCCCTCCTAATATCCGAGAGTATCCGCTCCCCCTAAGGAAGTTTAAAAAGCAGGGTGGTTTCATACAACCCTTAGAAAATATCGAGGCATTGCGACATTTTGTAGGGGCATGGCAATCAAAAAGCCCCTACCGCCAACCAAAATCAACGCTACATAATTTTCTTTTAATAAATGAAACCACCCTGCCTTAGAGAAGCTTAAAGAGGAAGGACCCGAACCACTCAAAGTCCCCTTTTTAAGGGGTATCATCAGTGGGTAAGCGTGTCACAATAATTTTCACACCTCCGCTAAGCTGCCTTTACCCAATTAACCTAGCCGCATGAATGATTGAATAATTGTAAAGCTTCTTCTTTTAGAATTCCTTTGGTCACTTTTATTTTCTTAAACCCTTTTCTAATAATTTCTTCACTAGATAAGTCAAGCTGGGGAACACCAGCCTCAATTAAGTCTTGAATGGAAGCTCCAAATATAATTTCAGATATCCCTGCCCATATACAAGCTGTTGTACACATTGGGCACGGTTCGCAAGTTGTGTACAAGGTATAACCTTCTAAAGAAGGATTTTTCATTTCTTTTGTTAAACAACGAATCGCGTTAAGTTCTGCATGGGCGGTTGGGTCATTATCCGTTTCGACAGTATTGTGCGCTTTAATAATTACTTGATTGTCTTTAACAATTACTGCACCGTAAGGAGCATCTCCTAGCTTTGCTTCTTCCAGGGCTATCTTCATAAACTTTTCTATTTTCATCCAACTCCTGCGACAAAAAAATCTTTCTGGATAAGACTTATCTTATCCTATTTTAAGGTAAGGCTATAAATTATCATCCTTAAATCAACTGAATAAAATGCTAAAAAACAATTGCTTAATTTTTGAACATTAGCAATCTATATCAACCACAGGAAAGTATTCCGTCCATCAGAATATGTTCGACTTCCTTCAAGAAAGCCTGCAACAACGCCGCGCTTAGTTGTTGCGGGTCAGTACGAGTAATTCGCGATACCAAAATTTTATCGAGCAGTTTCGTGACCCTAGTATAAGCTTGAACGGCTAGAGCTAGCATCACGCTCCTACAACTCTTTAATTAATCGGGAATTATTTTGATTTCCTTCCCCGTGATGTTACCCTAAGCGACAAGATGAACGTCTTCGTTCGATAGAGTGATGCCTATCACCCTGTTATTTATTAATGTCTTGCTTCTGGAAACTCTACTATGCGCTTGACTTCGCTCGATGTGTTTCGAGGTATTGCCATTGCGGGAATGATTTTAGTTAATCAGGCGGGAGTTGCCGACCAAGTTTATCCTTTCCTGGAACACGCAGAATGGCACGGCTGCACCTTGGCAGACTTGGTATTTCCCTTCTTTCTATTTATTGTCGGCGGGGCAATGACCTTTTCCCTTTCCAAATACGCGGAAGGGAACCGCCCTACTGCCGATGTTTATAGACAAATTTTACGCCGAGCGGCGATTCTTTTTATTCTTGGTTTGCTGCTGAACGGCTTCTGGAATTATGACTTCAGCTCCATCCGCATCATGGGCGTCTTGCAGCGGATTAGCCTTGCCTACCTGGTGGCTGCTCTGATAGTTCTTAACGTGCCACGCAAAGGACAGTGGGTACTCGCAGCACTGCTACTCATTGGGTACTGGATGGCGATGTCTTTGATCCCGGTTCCCGATTATGGAGCTGGTGTCTTAACGAGGGAAGGGAATTTTGGCGCTTATATTGACCGCCTGATTATTGGCACAGCGCATCTGTATAAGGGAGATAATTTCAACTCAATGGGAGATCCTGAAGGTCTTTTCAGCACTCTTCCAGCAGTTGTCACCGTCCTCACCGGCTACTTTACGGTTGACTGGATACGCACCCAACCAGTACAGTCACGCACCAGTATCGGCTTGGTCTTGTTTGGCATTGCTTGCCTAGTCGCTGGATGGGCGTGGGGGTTAACGTTTCCCATCAACAAGAAACTGTGGACGAGTTCTTTTGTGCTTTTCACAACTGGTTGGGCGTTGCTGTTGCTGGCAGCTTGTTATGAATTGATGGAAGTGCGGAAGTTCCGTCGATGGGGAAAGCCGTTTGAAGTTATGGGGTTAAACGCTATCTTCGCGTTCGTCGCCTCAGTTGTGCTGATTAAAATCCTAGCTAAAACCCACGTCGGAACCGGCGAAACCGCCCCAACTACTTATAACTGGATCTATGAGAATGCCTTTGTGTCTTGGGCGGGAGCGATGAACGCCTCTTTATTGTTCGCCATCATGACATTGTTGTTCTGGTGGGCGATTCTGTACGCAATGTATCGCCAAAAGTGGTTTTTGAAAATCTGAGACAGCACTTCCTCATGACTCCAGAAATGACCGGGATCACTTAGTTTTTAAGGTGTTGTCACAATTTTTTCTAGCTTGCATCACTGGGGATGGTTCGGAAAAAGCTGAGAGTAGAGATATCAAATTCTTGATCTGACCATGACAGCTGAGTTTTTTCCGACCCAAGTGACTATCGAGGATCTAGTTGCTCAGATATTCGTCTCCCGCCGGATTACTCCCGTGAATCAGTACCAGCTGCAAACTGTTCTGCTCACTAAAGATTGGTTGGATGAAGAAGAACAAACCATGCTCAATCGGCTATTTTATGGTGTCCGTCATGGTTTGCTGAAACTAGGGGAATGAATCGAAGATATTGGTCAAAAAGCTGCTAAGAAACGGCATACGCTTTGCGATCGCTCAAAAAACAAACTGCGAAGACGCTGTATAGCCCGAAGGAAGTCTTAAGAGGAATCAGGAGAGGTTGTCAGCAAATAAATCTTGTAAGAATTTCTGACCTGCTTGATCGAGATCGCCATCTAAGGAGAAGGTTAGGCTGCGGAGCCGAAATTCATCATTTTGGGAGTCCAGCACTTCATTCAAGCGTTTCGGGTAGATCAAAACCGCTTCGTTACACTTGGTCGCCATCGCATAGCTTCTCATCTGGTGAATATCAGCGATCGCCACTTTGTCAGGCGCTTTATATTTTGTATCCAGCACATAACGTATTGCACCAGTCGAGCGATCGCATAGTATCAGGTCAATAGGACACCGCTGATTTTGGCCAATTGTTACTGGATATTGCTGCTTGAGGACAAAACCTAATGGCGTGTTTTCCTTGAGCCATTCAGCAACGAACAGTTCATACAGTTTCGCCATATCAACTAAAAAGGGTAACATCGTGCGATCGCCCCTTTCATGGGTTGCCCCAGAGTTGTCTAGAAAGAACCGACATAGGGCGTGTAATAACCGATAATCTTCATTCAAACGGTTGTAACGTCGCCCAATACAATCTTCTGCGCTATAGGATTTAAGCGTTACACTTCCCTGGAGTGCATGATAAGCTTGTCGTACCTTTGGCAACACTCTTTCTGAACACAACCCACTGCGACCAATAATAAAAAGTGTCCAAGCAAGAATCTGATTTTCTTCGATATCAGCGGTGTGTTCTTCGTAGTGACATTTAAGTTTGACATCCCAAGGTTTCTGGATAGTTTGCCGCACATCCAATCGTCCCCGAACATACGTCAGATTTCCGGTTTTTGGTAAGTATGTGCGGTAAAAACCTTTTCGTCCACGATCTAAAATTTTCTGTGCTAAAACATGAGCAAATTGACTAAAAAAATCCTCTATAAATTCGCAATCAATCAGCCCATCAATAAAGCGAAAACTCTTTAACTGGTAGGCATATTCCAACATACCAAAGAGATTTTTTATTGTCACCTTTGGCTGTAGCTTAATGCCAAGGTCAGTGGTTAAAGGAATGTATCCCACCCATCCTTTAGCTTTGAGTTGCCATTTGTGAGCTGTTTTAAAGTTGGGAAAGTTTACATCTACTTGTTTTTCATACTTCTGGCACAATTCCACTGCTACTGAATGAGGCATCTCTTCAGACGCTAACGGCTTCACTTCGTATTCAGTCAGTTCGATAATTCTTGGTTGTGCTGGGTTCATAGTGATAACTCTTGCTTAAGTTTATCCCAGCGAAACTCATCCACTTTTTTCAGGTTGTCAAAGAAATACTCTTCAAGATACGGCTCTATTTCCATAAGCCAAATACTTTCTATATCTTCAGGCAGCTTTTCTGTCAAAAAGAAAGATATCCCGATTTCGTAGTGTTTGTCTGCGATCGCGTTATTCAATCGCTTCAGCACGTCAATTAATTTATCCACATTAAAACTCGTTTTCTTTTCGTGATATCGCCGTAGTACCTCATAATTTGGGCGGAGTTCGATGAATGCAAATCGGCGGCGTAGTGCATGATCTACTAAAGCAATAGAACGATCTGCGGTGTTCATTGTGCCAATGATACGGACATTAAGGGGAATGCGAAAGGTATTACCACCAGCAAGGGGAATTTCTTTGTCACGATATTCTAGCAAATACATTAATTCTCCAAAAACTTGAGCCAGGTTCGCACGGTTAATTTCATCGATAATAAGAACACAGAGACCTTGACAAGACTCTGCCTTTTTACAAAATTCCAGAAAGCGACCTGGAACTAGCGAATATTTCAATTGCCCATCTTGACTTTGTGGACGGATACCTTGAATGAAGTCTTCATAGGTATACGCAGGATGAAATTGTACAAGTTCCGAGAAACCATAACCTCCGCCGATTAAGTATTGGGCAATTTTTTGAGTTATGAAAGTTTTTCCAGTTCCAGGTGAACCATAGAAAATGGCTTGCTTCTTGCGTTCAATGGCGCGTATCCATCTTTTTATTTCTACTTCTTCAATAGCTGTATCTTCAGTAAACTGATTTAATAAATATTCATTATTAACACCATTTAAATATTGATATATAGCAGGTATTGGCTCATCACAGATAGCCAGTAAAAGTAAGGGTAAATAATTCCTAAAATATTGTGCAATTTTATTGCTTAACTCCTTTCTTGACTGTTGTAGAATATCTATCTTGGGAATTACAATTTCATTTGTATCTTTGATTAACAGCGTAGGATTATTTGATATAATCTCTAACAGAGCTTTTGGATTCTTCTGCTGACTTTGTAAGAATAGCTTAGAATATGTTTCAATTACATAACCAAAAGCTAAAGAGTAAGGGTTAATTCGGATGTATAGCAATGGGAATGGGCTAAAATACTCCTCTAGACCTAGTAATTCAGTCTCACAATCCCCATTTAAACGAATCGTAAGCTCTTTCACAATACAATCATAAATAGAACCATAATTTACTGTTTTAGCAGCAAGATGGACTGGTAGTTGAGCGGATACTAGCTGGCACAATTCAATAAACGGTTGCTCTACATATTCCATAAAATCGTCATAATCATCTGAACTAATAATTTCAAGAGGATTTTGATGATATTTTTTATGCCATTTCAGTAGTAAATCAAAACTATAGTAGGAAAAAAGGCATTCTGAATTTTCATTCTCTATCATTTTTCTAGATCCCTTAAATTCCATAGTGACCTTATCATTAATAACTGTAATAATTTTCCCATTAAAAAAATGAGCGATTTGCTTAGCTGAAAACGTAACTTGATCTATATCTTCCTTAATAGCTGTAACGTTCGCCTGTTTATACATCTTCGTCCAAGCAGCTATTTGATGAGCGATTTGCTTAGCTGAAAACGCAACTTGATCTATATCTTCCTTAATAGCTGTAACGTTCGCCTGTTCATATATTTTCGCCAAAACATCCATCTCTTGCCCTAAGATTGCGTCACTCAGAAGTTCAGCATCAGTTTCGTAAAAATCATACTCTTCGTCAATTTCTAGTGGTTGAGTTTCTGGTTGCTGGCTTTGCCAGATAGAGTCAAAGAGCATTGACTTACTCCCAAAGCCCTCTATCAGCACGGAGTATACTTTCTTGTGGGCATTCTTTACTAAGTACAAAAGTTCGCTTGTTTTGAATTTCTCTTCATCATCATATTTATCAAAGTTCCTATTAAAGGTAGGCTCAATGATTTGTTTAATGTCAGAATTGCTGAGTTTAAAATTCTCCACCCACTTTAGGCAATTAGCTTCGACGTACTCCTCCCAATCGAAACCATAATCTTCACAAGATTCAAGGTAGAAGCCAATAAGAGCCATAAAGCGTATGACTACTTCGCAGTATTCCGTCTCGCTTGAATATGTCGCAAGTCCGCTTTGAATTAGTATTTGCCATGCCTGCAAAATCCATTCCAAGGCTCCCAAGTCCTGCTCAACTGAAGTACAGATCTTTCTGGCGGCGTAATATACATTGCCCCAAGCAAGAATATTCCTATCACTCATATTGACTCTGCTCTCAATGCTGCTGGCTCGAATGTTGGCTTGTTGGTGTGGAAGTGCGATCGCTTTTTAAATTAATAAACCGCGAATGCTAGAGCGTCTTCGCGGTTTATTCTCTCTATCCCTCCCCTACCGTATGGCAAAATTTATGTAAAGCCGTCTTCATTTAGTCTTCCCAGCATGACCGCAACAATCCCCGCCCTCACCAGCCAATACGACCCCACTACGACAGAAACCAAGTGGCAGAAGTTCTGGGAAGAAAACCAAGTCTTCAAAGCCGACCCCAATCATCCAGGCGTTCCTTACTGCATCGTGATTCCGCCGCCTAACGTCACGGGTAGCTTGCACATGGGACACGCCTTCGAGAGTTCCCTGATTGACACCCTCGTACGCTACCACCGGATGAAAGGACGCAACACGCTGTGGGTACCGGGAACCGACCACGCCAGTATCGCGGTGAACGCCGTACTGGAAAAACAACTGAAAGCAGAAGGAAAAACTCGCCATGAGGTGGGACGCGAGAAGTTTTTAGAACGGGCTTGGCAGTGGAAAACCGAATCTGAGGGAACCATTGTGAATCAGCTGCGGCGTTTGGGCGTCTCGGTAGATTGGACGCGGGAACGCTTCACGATGGATGAAGGCTTATCCAAAGCAGTGTTGGAAGCTTTTATCCAAATGTATGAGGAAGGACTGATTTATCGCGGCAATTACCTGGTGAACTGGTGTCCCGCGAGTCAATCTGCCGTGTCTGACTTGGAGGTGGATAATCAAGAAGTCAACGGGCATCTGTGGCACTTCCGCTATCCCCTCACCGATGGCAACGGCTATGTTGAAGTAGCGACGACTCGCCCCGAAACCATGCTGGGCGATACAGCGGTGGCGGTGAATCCCAACGATGACCGCTATAAGCATTTGATTGGGAAGACGCTGACGCTGCCCATTATGGGGAGGGAAATTCCGATTATTGGCGATGAATTAGTCGATCCGGCTTTCGGGACGGGTTGCGTGAAGGTGACACCCGCTCATGACCCCAATGACTTTGAGATGGGTCAGCGTCACTCTTTGCCGTTTATCAACATTATGAATAAGGACGGCTCTTTAAACGAAAACGCTGGAGAATTTCAGGGGCAAGACCGCTTTGTTGCTCGGAAGAATGTGGTGCAGCGACTGGAAGCAGACGGCGTTCTGGTGAAAGTGGAGGAGTATAAGCATAAGGTTCCTTATAGCGATCGCGGGAAAGTCCCCGTTGAACCCCTCCTCTCTACTCAGTGGTTTGTTAAAATTCGCCCTCTCGCTGACCGGGCGCTAGGGTTTCTAGACGATCGGAATTCACCGGAGTTTGTGCCAGAACGATGGACGAAGGTTTATCGCGACTGGCTAGTGAAATTAAAAGATTGGTGCATTTCTCGCCAACTGTGGTGGGGACATCAAATCCCGGCTTGGTATGCAGTGAGTGAAACAGGCGACGCAATTACTGACGAAACGCCGTTTGTTGTCGCACGTACCGAGGCAGAGGCACGAGAAAAAGCAATCTCAGAATTTGGGGAAAATGTCAAGCTGGAACAAGATCCAGATGTTCTCGATACCTGGTTCTCTTCTGGTCTGTGGCCTTTTTCTACTTTGGGTTGGCCCGAACAGACGTCGGATTTCACAACCTACTACCCCACCACAACCCTCGTGACAGGCTTTGACATCATCTTCTTCTGGGTTGCCAGAATGACGATGATGGCGGGACATTTTACGGGACAGATGCCTTTCCAGGACGTTTACATCCACGGCTTAGTGCTGGATGAGAATGGCAAGAAAATGTCTAAATCTGCCAACAATGGCATCGATCCGCTGTTGCTGATTGACAAATACGGCACCGATGCCCTGCGCTACACCTTAATTAAAGAAGTGGCTGGGGCGGGTCAAGATATCCGGATGGAGTACAACCGCAAGACCGATGAATCGGCTTCGGTTGAAGCTAGCCGCAATTTCACGAACAAATTGTGGAATGCTGCCCGGTTTGTGATGATGAATCTGGATGGCAAGACGCCGCAACAATTGGGGAACCCCACCCCAATCCTCCCCGTTGATGGGGAGGGCGAAACAAAAACTAACGGCGGGGATCTCGAACTCTGCGATCGCTGGATTCTCTCCCGCTACCATCAAGTAGTGCAGCAAACCGGCGACTACATCAACAACTATGGTCTTGGTGAAGCCGCTAAGGGACTGTATGAATTCTTTTGGGGCGATTTCTGCGACTGGTACATTGAACTGGTCAAACCTCGCCTGCGCCCAGACGCCCCCGCTTCCTCGCGGTTGGTTGCTCAGCAAACTCTCGCTTATGTGCTGGAAGGAATTCTAAAATTACTCCATCCTTTCATGCCGCACATTACCGAGGAAATTTGGCATACGCTGACTCAAGCGAATGAAGGCAAAAGCTTAGCGTTGCAATCTTATCCCAAATCCGATCCAGCACTCATTAACCCGGATTTAGAGCAACAATTTGAGCTGCTGATTGGCACAATTCGGACGATTCGCAACTTACGGGCAGAAGCAGATATTAAGCCTGGGGTGAAGGTGTCAGCAATCTTGCAAACTGAAAGCGATCGCGAACGGCATATCCTCTTGGCTGGGCAGTCTTATATTCAAGACTTGGCGAAGGTGGAAGAATTAACCATCCCAGGGACAGCCGAAACACAACAGCCGCCTTCATCTGCCGAAACACCCAATCAGGCGGTATCTGCCAACGAAAAAGGCAACTTTAAAATTAGCCCAATTTTCTTACCATTTTTACTGTTGCTGCCCTTGCTCTTTTTAGTGGGCACTGGTGTAATTGCGGTGGCAACAGTGGCAAAACAAATTCTCGGAACCCGTGTCTCAGAAGCCAAACAAGTTGGTGCGACGAATCCTCCATCCACCGTTTCTCCCCCAGAACCGGCGAGTACCGCACAAGCGGATACGCCACAAGCGATCGCTGGTGTCGTGGGTACGGTGCAAGTTTCGATTCCCCTCGCTGGTGTCGTCGATGTGGATGCTCTGCGTGCCAAGTTAGAGAAAAATTTGAACAAAGTTGAAGCAGAAGCAAAAGCCCTTTCGGGACGTTTGAGCAATGCCAAATTTGTTGATAAAGCACCCGCTGATGTCGTCAAGGGAGCGCGGGATGCCCTTGCCGAAGCCGAGACACAGGCAGAAATGCTGCGCGAACGACTCGCGCAACTGTAGAAGAGACTGTAGAAGCGATCGCGTAGGGGCAAAGATATCTCGCCCCTACGAATCCCACTCTGGGTTACACACTCCTTCTTGGGAGGGAAGAAGAAAAGGGTTGTTTAAAGTAGAATACGCCCGTAAAGTTAGGGTGCCCAGTTTTATTAATTTAAAGACAAAATACCAATGCGATATTTTGCCGAAGTGCAAAAAAATGAATCATCGGGCAGTCTGGAATTGCGAATCCTAGCTGAGCAAACCTCTGACAATATCTGGGCAGTGGTGGAGAAGGAATCTGTCGTTCCCGCCGCTGAGATTCCATCCTTAAGCGAAGGTTTGTTGGTTCTGGCAGACCTTGGCGAGAATCAGCAGATTCTAAGTATTCACGAAGCCAAAAACTGGGTTTTGGATTTAGTGCAGCAGTACCTGACAAGTAGTATTACTCCCGCTTTTTTGCAGCAGGAAGCCGAACGTGCTGAACACTGGCGGCAAGACCTTACTTTACAAAGTCAGGAATTAGCTCGCAAAAATTTGGAAATGGAAGCGCGTCGCGAACAAATTCAAACTTTAGAACAAGAACTCGAACAGAAGAAGAAGCAACTAGAAGCCTTAGAAGCAGACCTAAAAAAGAGAGGCAGTAACTAGAGGGAACGCCGCATCAGGGGACGTTTGCAACCCTTGGCAATACTTCTGGGATCTGAGATAAGAACTCTAAACCCCAAACCCCACCCCTTACAAGGAAAGGGTGGGGTAGAGGTGAGAAACGAATTACTCACGTTAAGACATTATCGTTGGCAACCCTTGGCGACGGCTTGGGGAGAAGCACGCCGGTGGTGGTTCGTTGCGGCTCCCCTAACAGCACCACAGAGCAAGCGAGATGTTGAACCAGCTGGGTCGTGATATCGCTAACTTCCAGACCGCCCGCAGTGCGGTATCGTAGCGATCGCAAGACAATCAAATCAAACGAACGAGCTGTATTGAGAATCGCTTGCGCCACATTCTCATGCTTAATCACTTCAATCTCAAAGTTCGTCTCCGGTGCCCACTTCGAGGCTAAAAGAGACAGTTGCGATCGCGTCCACGCTACCTTAGCAGCCGAAGTTCTAGCATTGCAGACGTGTAACAACGTTACCTGAGCTTGATTGGAATCGGCTAGAATTTTCGCAAACCGTAACGGTTGCGTCCCTTGCCCCGTCAAGTTTTCCACCGGCACCAAAATGCGGTGAAAATTCATAGGCGAATCCAAGAGGCGTGTCACCACAACTGGACAATGGGACGCCCACAGCACGCTATCAATCACATTGCCAAACAAACGCGCCCTGAAGCCCGTCCGTTTGCCCCAGCCCATCACAATTAAACTCGCTTTTTGTTCGCGGCTAGCGCGGCTAATTCCGCGAGCAATGTCGTCATCTAGGCGCAGCAACGGCTCGGTTTTCACACCCAGTTCCCCAGCCAGTTCCGTGGCTCGCTCAAGTAGCATCTCACTGCGTTGGAACGCAGCTTCCATCTGCGGTGCGTCCATCTGAGCATTGGTTGTCGTAATCGCTAAAGGCACAATTCGTCCAGCTTCATGCCGCGCCAATAGCGCTGCCATTTCCATCAAATACTTCTCAGTTTGCGGATTGTAGACGGGTACAACTACTGTAAAAGGATGGCTTGCCGATGCCTTTTCCCCATCCAGTCGAGTTTTATCGCTCTCTAGTGGCTCAGCTTCCGTTACGATTAATCCGGGTGCGAACTGACTGGTAATCAACGGTCCTAGCGTTGCCGTCACCAGCATTAAGACAATAACGCTGTTTAAAACCTCTTCCGTTAGTAGTCCAACCCGGTAGCCGACGAGAGTAGCAGCCAGCGTTGCCGCAACCTGGGGCAGCGACAGCGACCACATCACGAGCATCTCGCGCCAGTTGTAGCGGTAGACAAATTTAGCCAACAGAGCCGCTAAAAACTTACTACCAATCAAACCCACTACAATCGCTAGGGTCAGCCAGATAGAGCTGAGCGTTTTAATAAATGCTGGGATATCAATCAGTAGCCCCATATCCACAAAGAAAATGGGGATAAACAGGACGCTTCCGACAAAAACCACCTTTTCTTTTACTTGCCCTTCCCCCACAACATCATTCACCGCCAGACCGGCAAGGAAAGCTCCGACAATTTTTTCCACACCGATTAGCTGGGCACCCAACGATGCGAGAAATAGTGCCAAGAGTACAAATAAAAATTGATTGCCTTCTTCTTGCCCAGTGCGCCGGAAAAACTCTCGACCCGCCCAGTCAAAGCCAAACAAAATGACGGCAGAGTAGACAATCAAAGAACCAAAAAGGGTGAGTAGCTTCACAACCGTGAAGTCACCCCCATGAATTCCCACACAAACAGCCAATACCAGTAGAGCGCCAACGTCAGTGAAGATGGTCGCTCCAATTGTCACCGTGACGGCTTCGTTCCCTACTACGCCAAGACGGCTCACAATCGGGTAAGCCAAGAGGGTATGGGAGGCAAACAGAGAGCCAATCAAAATTGAAGCGTTCCAGTCAAAGTTGAATACACGCCCCACGATTGTTCCCATAATTAGGGGCACTAAAAAGGTAAACGTGCCAAAACCGGCAGAGCGATGCTTCGTTTTGCGGAACTGCTCAATGTCAACTTCTAGCCCTGCCACAAACATCAGGTAAACTAACCCGATATCTGATAGCAGCTTCATCGTCTCTGATTCTTTCTGAAGCAGCTGCAACCCATTAGGCCCAAGAACCACTCCCGCTACCAGCAAACCAACCAGTCCTGGCAGTCGCAGCCGCTCAAAAAGGATGGGCACGGTCAAGATGACTACTAGCAAAAGAGCGAAGGGAACAATTGGTTCCTCTCGGAACACATGCAAAATCGGTTCCATAAACAGCGGCTTGGAGATGAGTTTGAAGCGATGCTTGCAAAAGTCAGCGATGCTGACTTTTGAAAACATGGTGGTATCACTGGAGACATCCTACAGAAAAACCGTTTTTTGCGCCCTACCCTAAAGAAATAGGGGTGCTGGGTGCAGTAGATGAATATATTTTGGATCTACGGGGTGCCCCAATGGAAGTAGAGTTACAGAAGTTTTTGCGCCCTAAGCGCGAAGGACGGATATTTTGAGGACAAGACACCTTTAATTTTTAGGCGTTAAGTTTCTAGGGCATCCGCTGCCTATAAACGGATTTGGCTCAAAATATACCTCAAGCGGTCGTAGTCGTCCTTGAGAAGGACGCTGAGGGTCCGTCCTGCCTGCACCAACCAGTCACGGTCAGCCTTGCGTAGTTGATAAATTTCTCGAATCGCTGCTGCAATCAGCGCCTCCACCGGCGCACCCATGACCTGCAATAAGGTTCTTAAGAAATCCATCTGTTCGCTGAAGTGAACAATTTCCTCCGGTTCGCACTGGTAAACCGCTTGATGAATTTGCGGCGGACGAGGCGGCAGGTACTGATAAATCGTTCCACCCAGGCGCTTAGAACCATTGACCCCTTGATGGGTAGCTTCAAAACCAACAATAGCGGCGCGGAACTCGGTTTTCAGCATGGCAAATATTTGGGGTTGCTGCTCTCGCAGTTCCTGCAATGATAGCCCCAAGGCTCTTGCGCGGTGAATGGAATCAATGGGACTGGTCGCCGCATGATAAACAACAGCAAAGACGAGATTTCCCGACTCTTCATCCGTAGCTTTGACCCAACTGCCAAAGGCTGGCATGACAGGGAAGCTCAAGTCTTCTGGATCGAGACACTGTGCCAGGAATTCAGTCGTTGCCGTCTCAATCACCTCAGCAATATGGTTGGCGGGGCGATCGCCTGTGGCAAACTGTGGCAGGGGAAGTCGCATATTTTTGGTAATGGATAATCGGTAATGGGTAATCGGTAATTAGTCGTTCATGTTTCTTTAGGTAAAAACCATGAACTTTGAAGCATGACTAATTACCAATTACTTTTTTCCAATCTTATTTTGCTTTTTTGCGACCTGCTGTTGTCTCTGCAAGTTCTAATTCTGATAGTTGGAAGGTGACGAGTTTATCCCAATTTCCCCCTTCAAATAGGACTGCTGCCTTTCCCTCGCCAACCCGTTGGACTAGCCCTTTATAGCCGTAGTAGATATCGTTAGTGTTCTTTACTTGAACGACCGCTCCAGGCAGAATCATGATTTTTTCTCGGTTAAGTTTTCATTTATTAGCTTAATAGCAGTTAGCTGTCATTCGTCATAGGTCAAACCAGCGACCTATAACGAATGACAAAAAGCTAAAACTTCAATCGGTGTCGATAATTTGCCACAGACTCTACAATCCCCAGCGCCAAAAAATTCTTCAACATCGCCGAACGACCATAACTAACCCAGGGAAGGGGAATGCCGGTTACGGGTGCAAGTCCCATCGTCATGCCTAGGTTAACGACCACCTGAAACACAATCATCGATAAGACGCCAATTGCTAATAAAGATCCAAAGTTGTCTTTGGCATTTTGGGCAATAATCACCAAGCGCAGGCAGATCAACCAAAAGATAAATAGCAGAAAGAAACTGCCTGCAAGTCCGAATTCTTCACCAATGGCAGAGAAAATGAAGTCAGTGTGCTGTTCCGGAATAAAGTTAAGTTGGGTTTGGGTTCCCTTGTGAAGCCCTCGTCCCCACAGTTCGCCTGCACCAATGGCAATACGAGATTGGATCAGGTGGTATCCGCCGCCGAGGGGATCTAGATCCGGGTTAAGGAACAAAATCAATCTGTCTTTTTGATAGTCTTTCAAAACTCCCCAGAAGATTTGCCCTAACTCGCCTCCCACCAAGTTGACGACGATCGCTCCAATGGCACCCGACAACGGCCACGGTAAGGTGCGCCAACCAATAATGCCCATGATTGCCGTCCAGATGAACCATCCGGGCATAAATACGTTAAACAAGATAGCCGAAATCACCGGAGAAGCTAGCAGGATTAGCCAGCCGGGATTGGCATTCCCCCAGTAGAGCATACCTAACACAATCGCTCCAAACACCAAGGAGGTTCCTAGGTCGGGCTGCACAAATACTAAAATCCAGGGAACCCCAGTCACGCCCAAAGCTCTCAAAACAGCGGGAATCGTGGAGGCGGGCCGAGCATGGAGAATAGCAGCTAGGGTGATAATTACGCCTAATTTGGCAAATTCAGAGGGTTGAATGTTAAAGTCGCCGATAGTAATCCATCTTTGGGCACCTTTGGCGCTGGTACCAATAATCATCACCGCGATCAGGGACAAGTTGGTAATGCCATAAAGAATCCAGTGCCACTGGAGCAGGTTCTCGTAACGCGATCGCGCGATAAACATCGCCAATATCAGCCCAATGAGGCCCACCAGCCAGTGCCACCACCAGTCGGTCAATCCCTGGTTAAGTTCGGCACTGCGGATCATCACACCTCCAAAAATGGTGAGTCCAACAATCAGTCCCAATAGCAGCCAATCTACCTCTTGCCAAGGGGAAAGCAGCGATCGCCAGCGAAAACCAGTTAGTGACTTATGCAACATTGCTAAACAATTAAAAATTAAAAGTTAAAAATTAAAAAGGCAAATTTTTTACTTTACCTTTTTAATTTTTCTTAAGTTAAGGCAGCGACAGAAACTTTGCCCGCGATCGCTTGAGCGATCGCCATCAGCGCTTTCGCAGAAGCCGACTCTGGATCGGCAACCACAATCGGCACTCCTGCATCGCCCCCCTCTCGCACGGGCATTTCTAGTGGTACGCAGCCCAGCAACGATACGCCGAGTTCTTGCGCCATCTTTTCACCGCCTCCAGAGCCAAAAATGTCATACTGCTTGTCGGGCATATCCGGCGGAATAAAATAACTCATATTTTCCACCATTCCCAACACGGATACTCCCAACTGCTGGAACATCTTCAAGCCCTTACGCGAATCCAACAAAGCCACCGTCTGCGGCGTCGTTACAATGACTACCCCAGCCATTGGCACCGCTTGCGCTAGCGTTAACTGGGCATCTCCAGTGCCGGGGGGCATATCTACAATCAAATAATCCAGTTCCCCCCACTGTACTTGGTAGAGAAACTGGCGAATAATTCCATTCAGCATCGGACCCCGCCAGATCACCGGCTGATCCTTGTCAATCAAAAACCCCATTGAAACTAATTTGACGCCGTAGTTAAAAGCCGGTTCCAACTCTTCACCATTGGCACCTTGCCGCACGCTTATCTTGGCGTCTGACAATCCCAGCATTGTCGGGTCATTAGGCCCGTAAATATCCGCATCAATCAGACCGACTTTAGCTCCTAAATGTGCTAAAGCCACTGCCACATTCACCGCTACAGTACTTTTGCCCACACCGCCCTTGCCACTAGAAATCGCGATGATATTCTTTACACCAGCAATTCCGGCGCGATCCGGAAGCGACTTTTGTTGGGGTGTCTCAGCGGTGACATCTACCACGACATCTGTCACTTCTGGCAAATTTTTCTTGAGTGCCTGTTCGCACTCTTCCACGATGAACTGGCGTAGTGGACAGGCAGGTGTCGTCAGCACCAGAGTGAAGCTGACTTTTCCGGAGTCAATTTGCACATTGCGAATCATGTTCAACTCGACCAAACTCTTGCGGAGTTCGGGATCTTGCACGGGTCGCAATACTTCTAAAACTGAGCTGGCATCGAGCATAACTAGGTTACTTGCATTCCTTATCCCAGATATTGCACCTGGGACAAAACGATCGGGGTTCTCTCTCTTCAAGTATCTTAACGGTTTGTTTGACGCGATCGCGCTATGCAGTTCAGGGTCTAAATTTAGATTGTTAATTACTAATTACTAATTGATAACTCCCTCTATTTGCCTCTCCCCCTCTCCTGAAACCTGTATTCTCAGTTCTCAGCCCTCAGCCCTCAGCCCTCAGCCCTCAGCCCTCAGCCCTCAGTCCTCAGTCCTCAGTCCTCAGTCCTCTCTAGTTTCTAGCCTTGAGCTTGTAAACCCACCTGTTCGGCAGCTTGGGCTAATTCAGTGGCAACACGAGCTGAGTAAGACCCAATCATCCACCAAATTAAAGGTGACAACCAACCGCGCAACGTCACTGAATAAGATACATACGTGCCGCAGACCGTCGATTCTACCTGGTACGTCACCCGTTTCTCAACTCCTGGGATTGCCAGCATTCTCACACTGAGTAACTCACAGGGACGGACACGCTCAACAAAAACCCGGATGGGAATAGGTAGCCAGCGCGTGACTACCTTGTAAATCAATCCCGGTTTGGCAATCAACCCGCTGGGGACATTGGTGCTGGCAAGTAGAGGATGCCAGGATACATCGCCAATATTGATTAATTTTTGCCAGAGGACATCCACCGAAGCAGAACTAACGGCGCGGTAAGTCCGAACCAGGGAAAACTTAAAGGAAAAACCCTCTCGACCAGCGATAAACTTTAAGGAAAAATTGAGAATCACAACACTCCTCCTCGCACCAAGTCTTCAAGGGAACTTATTACTTTAATCCCTGGGATCATTAGGTAGCATCCCCCTGTAGGATATTTCGATAGCCTGTAGACGCTTTATTCAACTTGCTGCTTGGGTTCAGCAGACCCGATTTAAGATAGGCTGTAAGTTCCCCTGCGATCGCATAGAGTTGAGTGCTTTGACCCGATCAAAGCGGCTCACCCTCACCCCGAAAAGCAAGCTGACGTGGTACAAGCGATCGCGCCCGTACAAGCCGGTATCCTGGGTGAACTCAGGCGAACTCCCATCCCGATTTATTCAATTCAATACCTTTTTCCTTTCCCAATCGCTTTTGTGAACAATATTGACTTGAGATTATGACAGCTTTTCAGACGGACGTAACTACTTCTGCTAAGGTTTTGCCCCCAGATGACTCGAAAGCTAGGGTCAGCCAGTTTATGCAGCAGCTGCAAGACCAAATCTGCGAAGGTTTGGAACAACTGGATGGAGTTGGGAAATTTCAACAAGATGCCTGGGAACGAGAAGAAGGCGGCGGCGGTCGTTCCCGCGTCCTCCGCGAGGGCGCAGTTTTTGAACAGGGTGGCGTTAATTTTTCTGAAGTCTGGGGTCAACAGTTACCTCCGTCGATTCTGGCGCAACGCCCGGAGGCGGCTGGGCACGGCTTTTATGCGACTGGCACCTCAATGGTCTTGCATCCGCGCAATCCCTACGTCCCGACGGTTCACCTCAATTATCGCTACTTTGAGGCAGGGCCAGTTTGGTGGTTTGGCGGTGGGATCGATTTAACCCCTTACTACCCATTTGCGGAAGATGTCGCCCAATTTCACCGCACTTTAAAGCAAGCCTGTGATGCCCACCACCCAGAGTACTACCCCACGTTTAAACTTTGGTGCGATGAATATTTTTATCTGAAGCACCGCCAAGAAACGCGGGGCGTTGGAGGACTCTTCTTTGACTATCAAGATGGTCAAGGAGCTTTGTATCGCGGCCCGCACGCCGATGGACCAGCAGCTGTTTACAGCAACCAAGTGGGTACGCCAGAACCTCGCAACTGGGAAGATTTGTTCGCTTTTGTGCAGCATTGCGGTCAGACATTTTTACCGGCTTACGTTCCCATTGCCGAGCGGCGGCAAAAAATGGAATATAGCGATCGCCAGCGGAATTTCCAGCTTTATCGTCGCGGTCGCTATGTGGAATTTAACCTCGTCTACGACCGAGGCACCATTTTTGGTCTTCAGACGAACGGGCGCACCGAGTCAATTTTGATGTCTTTACCGCCTCTAGTTCGCTGGGAATATGGTTATCAACCCGAACCGAACACCCCAGAAGCCGAGCTTTATGAAACTTTCTTAAAGCCACAAGATTGGGCAAACTGGACACTTCCCTCGGAATCGCCGGTCTGAGTTAGACTACGGGAAAAATCCCGCTCTCATCGCACCCGGTTGATATACTTGCCCATCTTTAGAGGTGAGTGTCCGTGCTTCACATCGACCAGAAAACATACACGACCCAAAACGGCACGAAGATTATCGTTTTGACACCAACAGGACGGCTGGATATCACCACAGCTTTGCAATTTCGCGTGAAATTACAAGAGAGTCTTTATACACTCAGTCGTCATGTGGTCGTAAATCTTGGGAGAGTGAATTTCATTGATAGTTCTGGTCTCACCTCATTGGTGGCAGGGATGCGAGATGCGGACAAGGTAAACGGGAGTTTCCGCCTTTGCAATCTGCTTCCAGCCGCCAAGGTGGTGCTGGAAATCACCATGATGGATTCGGTATTAGAAATCTACGAGAACTGCAACGACTGCTTCAACCCTCCGGATGCCCCTGGAAGCATCCTCTCCCCTAGAAGAGGAGGCGATCCCTTTTTTCCGGATATTGAAGCAGAGTTGTGAGTAACACTGGAATCTTCTACCTGTATGATTCTGAGTGCTATCTTAGTGGGCGATCGCTCAAATCTAGTCTGTTAGAAGCCGAATTTAATGTAATTTTTTTCAAGCTTTGCTTTAAGATTAGGCGAGCTGAATTTTTGGTAGCTCTAATCTCTAAGTTAGAGTTAGACTACTGAAAGCTCAAATCATGGGAGCAATCGTAGTAAAATGCGGCTCCTATCTAGATATTAAATATAGACGGAGCTTCCGGAGCAAGGAGGTCTTGGTGATTCATATCGATCAGAGAACACATACGACTCAAGACGGGACGACAGTCATCGTCTTAGCCCCCACTGGACGCCTGGATATTACAACCGCATGGCAGTTTCGTCTGAAGTTGCAGGAATGTATTTCCAAACTCAGTCGCCACGTAGTTGTGAATCTCGGTCAAGTTAATTTTATTGACAGCTCTGGTCTAACATCCTTGGTGGCAGGAATGCGAGATGCTGACAAAGTAAAAGGCAGTTTCCGCATATGTAACGTCCATCCAGAGGCAAAACTCGTTTTTGAAGTCACCATGATGGATTCGGTGTTTGAAATTTTTGAAACCGAGGAAGAGGCTCTTGAAGGAGTGCCTCGCAGCATGGTCAGCTAAATTATTCATGAGTTATGCAGTCAATCGTCCTTAACTAAGGACAAAAGATTTCAAATTGCTAGCTCAGCGGAAAAATCTTCGCGCTTAGTGAAAATATAGGGGCCAAGCAGTGCCCCCCAGATGGCTCTGCCTGTTTGGGGGTCAATTCCCTTGTCATAGCTTCTAAATTCTTGATGCCGCGCCTCAAACCCTAAAGAAACCTGGTAAGTTTCTCCTTGATAGGTAAAACAGCAGGGGGCATCAGTCGCGGGTGCGGTAGAAAAGTTATAGGTATTTTGAGCTAAGGGTTGCTGAATGACGGCGAGGGTACAGCCGGGGAGAAGTTCCATCTGTTCTGGTGTAAGCGTCTTCAGCAAGGCTGGATTTTGACCGGCACCTCTGACCCGATCGGGATCTTTCAGCATATAGTATTGCACCATCAGCGAGGCTTGAGAGGTGTCGCTGTGGCGCAGGCGCAGAATCCGAGGACGATAGGGACGATCCAGTTGCAGGATGTTCGCTTGCTCTGCAAACAGGGTGAGGCTATCTTCTGCAAACAGCGGTACGGGTCGCAGCCAAAGGCGGAGGTTTACGTACCAAGCGGGTTCTCTTGTCGCTTGTTCTGAATTCTCAAATTCTCCAGCTATATATTGAGCCAGGAGCGTTAGTTCAGGAGAAAAAGTCATTGGGAATGGCTAATCGATAATGAGTAATCAGCAATCGGAATTTAGGATAAGGAAGGCGTATCTCTAACTTCTAAGACCCTTTTCCCAATTACCAATGACTAATTTCTGCGATCCCCGGCATTGTATCGCCGGGAGTCTCTACAAGACATTGCCTTGGCAAAGGTGTCCAAAAGCTGTGACAATGAGTTTACATCGCCCTCAAACTTAAAATTTTCCGGTGAATAACGTCCGCACTGTATCAGACACCAAAAGAACTTTCTATACCCTACACACCCGCCCCATTAACTCCATCTACCGGCGGGTGGTAGAAGAGTTGATGGTGGAAATGCACTTGCTTTCGGTCAATGTGGACTTTCGCTACGACCCCATTTATGCATTGGGCGTGGTGACATCCTTTAACCGCTTCATGCAAGGCTATCGACCAGAACGAGATAAAGAACCGATTTTTGAAGCCCTCTGTCGAGCAGTCGAGAACGAGCCGCAACAGTACAAGCAGGATGCCCAGCGGCTGGAAGAATTAGCCATGCGTCTGGGTGGGAAGGATATCGTTGCCTGGTTAAACCCAACGGCTCCTAGTCACGGCGCTGATGACTTGCACGCTGCTGTGCAGGCGATCGCTAACAATTCTCCGTTTAAGTACAGCCGTTTGTTTGCGATTGGTTTATTTACGCTGCTGGAAGTAGCAGATTCCGATTTGGTAAAAGACGAAAAGCAGCGGATTGAGGCGCTCAAGCAAATCTGTAATGCCTTAAACCTGCCAGAAGATAAATTACTCAAAGACCTAGAGCTGTATCGCAGCAATTTGGAGAAAATGGCTCAAATGCAGCTGGCTATGGAAGATATGCTAAAAGCAGATCGAAAAAAACGCGAGCAACGTGGGGATAAAGGGGTTGTGGTGGCTCCTCCCAATAGTTCTCCAGAATCAAGCGTTGCTCCAGGCACTTCTCAAGATTAGGCAACTTGTGTTGAAGCTGAGAAAGCCTTCCGTATGATAGCGATCGCTCATCCGATTCCCTTTTGATGGGCTAAACATCAGTAAGTGGTAATGGGTCTTTAGTCATTTGCCAATAGTCATTAGCAACAAACTAATGACTATTGGCAACTGATTTAAGGGTTCGCTTTCTTTAGCTTTGTAGATTACCAACTGCTCTCCAGAAATGAATTTCGGTTTGGCATCTCGGCGGTAAAAATGCAGCCTCCCTTCGCAGCACTTCTCCCAGCTTTCCGAGATATGCACCAAGTTGAAAGATTAGCCCGGAAGTCAAGTTCCGGGCTGGTTTGGCAGCTGACTCAGAAGGCGGTAAGATAGGAGCTCCCGTACATATCCGCGTCTGCGATCGTCAGCATCTGTGGATGCTTTCGCCAAAGAGAGCTATTGGTTACACCCAGATACTGCCGATGTAGCCTTAAACCAACGCTTCTAGGCGCTGGATAAGTTGTGGGGCTGTCAGCACACCCTCAATGCGCTCCACTACCTGACTATTTTTAAATAAAACCAACGTTGGCAGGGCGTGAATTTGATATTGACTCGCCAAATTTGGATATTTATCCGTATCAACTTTTACAACCTGTAACCGTTCGTTCATCTGGGCACTCACCTGCTCCAGAATCGGAACCATCATCTGACAGGGACCGCACCAAGTCGCGTAAAAATCCACCAACACTGGCTTTTCAGACCCAGACAGTAACTCTTGGAAATTGTTGAACTGCTTTTTAGTTGCCATGCGATCAAAGTGTTTTCTGCTCTTTCACGACAATCGTAATCTTTTGGAGTATTGATTCGTTCAGTCCGAGGTACGAATCGACCTAAGATCGTTAGCGCGGTTAAATAACCGCGTTCATAACGGATCGAGAGGAATTTATTGATGGAAGCATTGCCAGAGAGCCAGCAAAGATTGCGCGGACAGGTTGCCATCGTTACCGGCGCTTCACGAGGAATTGGTCGAGCGATCGCCTTAGACTTGGCATCTGCGGGAGCCAATGTAGCGATTAACTATGCCAGTTCTAGTGGGGCAGCCGAAGAAGTTGTGAGTGAAATTACCGCAGCAGGCGGTAGCGCGATCGCCCTCCAAGCAGACGTATCCAAAGCCGATCAAGTAGACGCCCTCCTTAACACTGTGATGGAGAAGTGGAAGCGCGTTGATGTATTGGTGAATAATGCTGGAATTACACGCGATACCCTGTTGTTGCGGATGAAGCCGGAAGATTGGCAAGCTGTCATTGACCTTAACCTCACTGGCGTCTTTTTGTGTACGCGAGCCATCAGTAAGGTGATGCTGAAGCAACGCTCCGGGCGTATTATTAATATCTCATCCGTTGCCGGTCAGATGGGCAACCCCGGTCAGGCAAACTACAGCGCTGCCAAAGCGGGAGTGATTGGATTTACGAAAACCGTCGCCAAAGAACTCGCTACTCGCGGCATCACAGTAAATGCTGTTGCCCCTGGATTTATCGCCACTGATATGACAAGCAATCTCAAATCAGAGGAAATCTTAAAATTCATTCCCCTCGGTCGTTACGGTCAGCCAGAGGAGGTTGCTGGGTTAGTGCGATTCCTCGCTGCCGATCCGGCTGCCGCCTATATCACGGGTCAAACGCTCAATGTAGACGGCGGTATGGTGATGGCATAGCGACCATAGCGGCAGAGGACTGTGAGCGTAGTGGTGCTCTCCTCTCGGTCTGAGTAGGAAAGACACAGGCAGACAAAGAGGAACATCCATCTCTGCTTACTATGGAGTTAGTCTTGCTGCCTGCGAGGGAAACTATGCGAATTTCTTTTGAACGGACTGGCGGCTTTGCTGGGATGCGCCTGACAAAAGTCCTTGACACTACCACTCTGCCTGCAAATGAAGCAAATCAGCTGCGCCTCCTGGTTGACGCAGCTGATTTCTTTGATTTGCCTGCCGCGATCGCTTCCAACACTCCCCAACCCGACCGCTTTCAGTACAAGCTAACGGTGGAAGAAAACACTCAGCAACATACTGTTTTAGTGAGTGAATCCGCCGTACCTGGAAACTTAAGACCGCTGCTGGAATGGCTGATGGCAGCCGCACGCAGAAATTAAAAAGGAAGAATTGCTTCTTCCTTTTTTAATTTAAATCACTCCTACTTCTTGCCAACCTTTGCGGACTGCATTCTGCTCCTGAGAGCCTTCGCCGTAGAGTTCTCCAGCGACGGCGATCAGAGTATTCGCAGCCCGTTTAAAATTCGCTCTAGAGCGCAGGCGATCGCGTAAAGCGATATACCAGATTTTTCCAGCCTTTTCCCAGGCGTAGCCGCCAATTTCCACCGCTGCTAAATAAAAGGCACGGTTGGCAATTCCTGAGTTGATATGTACGCCCCCGTTATCTTCCAGCCCTTTGTAGCGGTCTTTATAAGTTGCAGGCTGAGGGTCTTTGCCTAGCACTGGGTCGTCGTATGCTGTCCCCGGTGCCTTCATTGAGCGAATCCCAACGCCCTTAACATTGGCGGTAAACAACCCTTCCCCAATAATCCAGTCAGCTTCTTCGGCTGTCTGATTGAGAACCCGCTGTTTCACCAGGGAACCAAAGACATCGGAAAAAGATTCATTCAGTGCGCCAGATTCGCCGTAATAGATTAGATTGGCTTCATATTGGGTGACGCCGTGGGTTAGCTCGTGCCCAATCACATCAATCGCCTTGGTAAAGCGTTCAAAAATCTCTCCATCCCCATCACCGTAGACCATTTGGTCGCCGTTCCAAAAAGCGTTGTCATACTTCACGCCAAAATGAACCGTCGAGTCCAAACGCAACCCTCGATTGTCGATGGAATTCCGCTCAAATACCTCCTCGTACAAGTCATAAGTCGCACCCGATCCGTCGTAGGCTTCGTTGATCGCGGCATCTTCGCTGGGAGGATCGCCTTCACTCCGCACCAACGTGCCTGGTAGATCGTTGCCATTTTTGGCATCAAAGATGGTACGACGCTTCTCACCCGCTGATGCTGCAAACGAGATATTTCCCACCGTCAAGCGTCGTCCGCGAAACTGTTCTGACATGGTTAAGGTTTGAAAAGCCCATGCCCGCTGCTCAGGGTTGCCATTCTGGAGAACCTCCTTGAGCATATGAGGAGGAACGATACAACAAATGGGATGAAGTCTATCGCAGCAAGGTTGCAGCCCTACCGCTCTTTTTTTTGGTGAACGCATAAATGATTTCCTTTGTCAACTATAGAGCATCAAAAAGTGGATGATAAACGCATTCAATCCAATCCGCTCTAGTTATCGAGAATTCGGCAATTTCGTTACAAAAAGTAACTCAAACGTGCGATTGATTGCTCTAGCTGTTTATTATGTACCTCCCCGATATCAGTCGAGGTGAGGACTCTCATCCTCTCGGATTAGCACTCTGTGCCAGTGAGTGCTAAATTGACTAATGGAAGCGCTCTGAAAACCTAAAACATGGCAAAAATCGTTGCATTTAATGACGAATCGCGGCGGGCACTAGAGCGGGGCGTGAACGTCCTGGCAGACGCCGTTCGCATTACGCTGGGGCCGAAAGGGCGGAATGTCCTTCTAGAGAAGAAGTTTGGCGCACCCCAAATTGTGAACGATGGTATCACCGTTGCCAAGGAAATTGAATTAGAAGACCCCCTGGAAAATACAGGCGCTCGACTGATTCAGGAAGTGGCATCCAAGACGAAAGATATTGCGGGTGATGGCACGACTACGGCGACGGTTCTGGCTCAAGCGATGATTCGTGAGGGCTTGAAGAACGTAGCGGCTGGGGCAAATCCAGTGAGTTTGCGGCGGGGAATCGAAAAAACGATCGCCTTCTTAGTGGAGGAGATTGTAGCGATCGCGAAACCAGTGGAAGGTAGTGCGATCGCGCAAGTGGCAACCGTCTCCGCTGGTAACGATGAAGAAGTCGGCAAAATGATTGCCGAAGCGATGGATAAAGTCACCAAAGACGGCGTGATCACCGTTGAAGAATCCAAATCGATGGCAACGGAACTGGATGTCGTCGAGGGGATGCAGCTGGATCGCGGCTACATTTCTCCCTACTTCATCACCGATTCCGAACGGATGGTGGTGGAATATGAAAACGTCCGGATTTTGATGACGGATAAAAAAATCAACTCTATCCAGGATTTGATTCCCGTCTTGGAAAAAGTTGCCCGTTCCGGTCAAGCTTTGCTGATTATTGCCGAAGACATCGAAGGAGAAGCTTTGGCAACTTTGGTGGTAAATAAAGCGCGGGGCGTACTGAATGTAGCCGCCATCAAAGCGCCTGGATTTGGCGAACGCCGCAAAGCGATGCTGCAAGATATCGCCGTTCTCACTGGCGGTCAGCTAATCTCAGAAGAAGTTGGTTTGAGCCTAGATACCGTCTCCCTGGAGATGCTGGGAACCGCTCAGAAAATCACCATTGATAAAGAAAACACCACCATCGTCGCTGGTGATGCCAAGACGGCAGATGTGCAAAAGCGGATTGCCCAAATTCGCAAGCAGCTAGAAGAAACGGATTCTGACTACGACAAAGAAAAGCTGCAAGAGCGAATTGCTAAGCTTGCCGGTGGTGTCGCCGTCATCAAAGTGGGTGCGGCGACCGAAACCGAACTCAAAGACCGCAAGCTGCGGATTGAAGACGCCCTCAACGCGACCAAAGCTGCTGTGGAAGAAGGTATCGTTCCTGGCGGTGGCGCGACGCTGATTTACCTGAGCAAGAAAGTTGCTGACATTAAAAATAGTCTGGACGCCGAAGAAAAAGTCGGTGCTGACATTGTGGGCAGATCTCTAGAAGCCCCCCTGCGTCAGATGGCAGATAATGCCGGTGTCGAAGGCTCTGTCATTGTCGAGAAGGTGCGCGAGACTGATTTGAATATCGGTTACAACGCGGCTACCGACACATTTGAAGACCTGATCGCCGCTGGGATTATCGACCCTGCGAAAGTTGTACGTTCGGCGTTGCAAAATGCCGGTTCGATTGCCGGGATGGTGTTGACCACTGAAGCCCTGGTTGTCGAGAAGCCTGAGAAGAAAGCGGCTGGTGCCCCGGATATGGGCGGCATGGGCGGCATGGGCGGCATGGGCGGCATGGGCGGCATGGGTGGCATGGGCGGCATGGGTGGCATGGGCGGCATGGGCATGATGTAGTCCATTGTTCGCGTCCCCAGCGCCCACAGGTTGAAACCTGAAGCTAAAAAAACAAAGCCCACCTTTGTGGACTGAAAGAAAAGCAGCTTGTCTCAAACGGCAAGCTGCTTTTTTGTAGCGATCGCTCATTGTAAGAGTGTTACAGTATTGAAAAATTATAGGGTTCAAACCTACTTAACTGGGATAATTCCTCAAACTTCTGTTTAATCAGCATTTTAGGAAAATTTTCAGTAAATACTGTTACTTTAGGTAAATCATCGGGAATCTTATATGAAGGTAGTTCCTTAGATATTTTTCTTTCAGATAGAGGATTAACTTTAACAATGCTAGTCTTTTTTCTTCACGGGGTTGCTACACGGGATGTTAAATATGGAGATAAATTGAAAGGTTTTATTACAGAAGAGTTTACCAAAAGAGGTGAATTACTCCCTCACTTTTATTATAGTTTTTGGGGCGATGTTTTAAATGATGTTGGGAGGATGTGGAACTGGATTCATCAAGATTTACAGGAAGTTAAAAAGGAATCTCCAAATTTAGATATTCAAACCATTTTGAGGTATCAACACTTTAGACAAGGCTTTCTATCTGAATTCGTTGGAGATGCTTTCACCTACCTTAATCAAGAACGGGGCGTAAAAATTAGAGAACTGATTGCAGATCAACTAGAGGACTTTATAAGACGTAACCCTGAAGAAACTGACCTTCATATTGTTGCCCATTCCTTGGGAAGCGTCATCCTATGGGATAGTTTGTTCTCCGATAGATTTGATTCTGATGATGCGGCGTTTCATATTCGTACAATGATTAAAGGACTAGGTGATTCCACCTCCAAAAGACAAGTTTACCTAAGGAGTATTACCACAATGGGTTCTCCTATTTTATTCTCTAACACCATGTTAGGTATTAATCCTAATAAAGTTAAATGTTTTGCTAAGAATTATAAAAACCAAGGTTTGAGATGGATTAATATAATTCATTCCTCTGATATTATTGCCTATCCGCTTCGGACAAGCTTTAACATTAATTCGTCTGATAACATATTTTTACAAGATGAGTATATTTTAGATCATGCTAACCTGGCGGAAAATACTGCCTATACTGTCGGTCAAGTGGATGCAGCCTTAGCTTTAGGAGTTGTTGATGCTCATCACTGGTATATGAATTGTTCTAAAACAGCTAATTTAATTACTGATAATATTTTATCTGGTAAAAATATTATGTATGATGTTATATCTCGCTTAAAAAAAATACCTGAAGTTAAAAATGTTTTAACTCCAGTAAACTATATCTTTGATAAAAAATTACTGCATCTAAATTTTAGAGATGGTAGCGGTAGTATACAAATGTATGTTAATTTTGCCAATATACACCATGTTTATATATTCGATACTAATGAAGATCGCAAATTTGCAGGATATTTTGGGTGGAATTATGCTAATAGTTTTCAGGAGGAAATTGAATTAATTAAAAGAGAATTTTGCTGAATAAAGAATAGATAAAATTCTAAAATAAATACTGAATAGGAGTAAATGCAAATGACACAAAGACGCCCCCAGCCTGCGGAAGTAGTTACACAATACAATGTAGACGAAGACGATGATAATTCTTTGTTTGAAGACTTTTACGATAAACCCGGTAGTCTACCAGGAACAATTTTTATTAATAAAAATTCTCCGCCACCCAAAATTATCTTAATTGACTACAACGAGGCAAACCGCATCTGCATGCCACTTGAGACCCCAGCAGCGTGCGCTAGCTATTTGGATACCGAGTCGGTTTCTTGGGTGGATGTGTTGGGCTTAGGAGATGAAGAAATTTTGCGAGAATTGGGACAGGTTTTTCATTTACATCCATTGGTTTTGGAAGATGTGGTAAATGTACCCCAGCGACCCAAAGTGGATGATCAGGGAGACCATCTGGTGCTTATTAGCCGGATGGTGATGCCTAAAGAAAAAGGCACTGGCTTCTACAGCGAACAAGTGAGTTTAATTTTGGGGAAACACTATTTGCTCACTGTGCAGGAGGAACCACTCCGGGATTGCTTTACACCTGTGCGCGATCGCATTCGTCACAATAAGGGCACTATCCGCAAGCGCGGTGCCGATTATTTAGCCTACGCACTGTTGGATTCAATTATTGATGGATTTTTTCCGGTTTTAGAAGTTTATGGTGAGCGAATTGAAGATTTAGAGGAAGAAGTTATCGCCAATCCTACACGCAAGACTCTAGACAAAATATATCAAGTTAGGCGCGAATTGTTGGCACTCCGTCGCGCTATTTGGCCCCAGCGAGATGCCATAAATTCCTTAATTCGAGATGGGAGTCCTCTTATTTGTGAAGAAGTCCGAATTTATCTAAGAGACTGTTACGATCATGCGGTTCAAGTAATGGACATGGTGGAAACATATCGAGAACTATCCTCTGGGTTAATGGATGTTTATATGTCTTCGGTTGGCAACAGAATGAATGAAGTCATGAAGCTTTTGACTGTGATTTCTAGTATTTTTATTCCCCTCACTTTTGTTGCTGGAATCTACGGCATGAACTTTAATACAGAAAAATCACCATTCAATATGCCGGAACTAAACTGGTATTTAGGCTATCCGCTTTGCTGGGCATTGATGATAGCGATCGCATCTGGTTTAATTTACTTTTTCTGGCGGCGCGGCTGGTTTGATAATTTTTCCACAGTTAAGGATGACTAGTATCATGTCCATAAATTGCTTTTCTTATAAACTGTAATTTTTTGCTAAAAATTAATGGGAGGCAAAAATTTTGGTTTTTAATTACTTAATTTTGAATTGTAATAAGTTTTTTATGTCCAAAAGTGAAACTTCTAATTAAAAACTTTTCCCAACTAAAAATTACCAATTACTAATTACTAATTTTGGATGATCGCAATTTATTCATCTTGACTGTCTACATCATCTGTGTCACTTACGTTTTATACCGAGTTTTTAAATCGGTAGATAGAAATCAAGTGATTGTCCATCTCGATCGAGAATCCTTAAATGGACAACTGGAAACACAAAATCTAAGAGATCGCGTCGATATCCAATTTAAGCTGGAAAAGCGATACCAACTAGATCGACTGCGCGAACTATCAATCCAGATTGACAATAAATCTGCGGAGCATTCAATTGACGTAGATTGGGATCGCAGTTCGCTAACAGATTTTGACGGGCGATCGCGGCGAGTGATTCGCCTGACGCCCAGCATGATTCTGGATCTCTCCCAGCGTCAAGTTTATAGCTTTATTGGATCTGGAAAAATTCTTAAAGAAAAAATAACTGTTGAAGACGTTCTCCAGCGCGACTTGCAAACCGATGTTTTGAAAATCTCAGCGCCCCTTTTTGATCCATCCAAGCTCAAAAAACTCTCTAGTCCTGAGAGTACGCTGCGCTTTTCTCTAACGCTGGTGCTGCATTTATTGAGGTCTACGAGTGAGACGGGCAATTCCGTTACTCACATTTTGTCTTGTGACTTTACAGTTAAAAAAGCTCCTTGGACAGATGTAATGCGTTGGAATCCCAGAGAAACAACTAAAAAATAAAAATTGAGAAATTCTTAAATTTTTATTTTTGTTTTGGTCACTGGGGAGGCTGTACTTTCATCCAAGCCCCGTTACCACAGTAGGGGACGGGACAGAAAAAGCCCTTACTGGTAACGAGAAAAAAAAGCTAGTTTCTAATTTTTAATGGTTAAGCAATGTCTTTGACTGCGTATTGCGCTTCGCAGCGCAAACCAGTGGCAATTCTAAAAAGTTCTTGACCCGTGTGCAGGTAGCCTTCATCATAGTTGAGCGTAAAAAGTTCTAACTCTTCAATGCCATCTGCTACTTGATTGAGGCAGTAGTAAAGGTGAACTGCTGCGCCAGCAACATTGGCTGGATTAGGCAAAGAACGAAAAGCCAGCTGAGCTTGTTTGAGATAGTTACGACACTCTTTCAGGTAAGCCTGAAATTGTTCCATCAGTTCATCATCAAAAGGATCGGCTGAAAGTTGGTCTAGTTGGTCTGCCAGAGGATTGAGAATGCGACAGATCAAGCGATTGACCGGCACATAGACTTTCTGAAGCCATTGCTCCAGTTGTTCGTCGGCATCTATTGCTGTCTGTCGATGCGCGTAGTATCGGTTTTCAGCGTTGGCTTGCTGTTGTCGCTGCGCGTAGTATCGGTTTTCGGTGTCGGCTTGCGGTTGCCGCTGCGATCGCGCCGAAGCATCGGCTTGCTGGTATCGCTGCGAGCGCGCCGAAGTATATGTCGCTGATGATTCGGCTCGTCGCGACGGATGATTGTTAACAGATTGTTCGTGTCTCAGGCGATCTTTGAGCAGCATCTGGTCATAAGACTGCCGCTGTTGAGGGTCGCCCAGTATTTCGTAAGCAGCATTAATCCGGACAATTTGCTCGTGGTTCGCTGTTTCGCGATTACCATCTGGATGAAACAGCTTCACTAGACGCCGGTAAGCTTGCTTGATCTGTACCGGAGTCGCTGCGGGACTAATATCAAGGGTGTCGTAGTGAGTGGAATCTGTCATGGAAATAGCTTTCTGTCAGAGGCATGAGTCATTAGTAGGTAGAGGTATGACTAATGACTCATAGCTCATGAGCTTTTAACTAATGACCACTAACAGTTACTGTAGCGTCAACCCAGCACAGCTGGCACTCGCGGTTCTGGATCTTGGAACAGGGGTGTACTTAAGTAGCGTTCTCCAAAGCTGGGCTGAACCATGACAATCAATCGTCCCTCATTTTCGGGGCGCTGAGCGACCTTGATGGCAGCATAGAGGGCAGCACCCGTGGAAATGCCGGAAAGCAGTCCTTCTTCACGAGCAAGACGACGACCGTAGGCGATCGCATCATCATCTGTCACTGCAATCACCTCATCAATCAGCTCAACTTTCAGCACTTGGGGAATAAACCCAGCACCGATGCCCTGAATTTTGTGGGGGCCAGGGCGTCCGCCGGACAACACTGAGCTACTGATGGGTTCAACAGCGATCGCTTTAAAACCCGGTTTCCGTGGTTTAATCACCTCTGCTACACCCGTAAGCGTGCCGCCAGTGCCTACTCCAGCGACCAGGATATCCACCTGTCCGTCTGTATCCTCCCAGATTTCCTCAGCAGTGGTTTCCCGGTGAATCTGGACGTTGGCTGGATTGCTAAACTGTTGCAGCATATAAGCATTAGGCGTGCTGTCAACAATTTCTTGCGCCCTACGAATGCAGCGGCTCATCCCCTCAATGCCAGGGGTCAGTTCCAGTTCTGCTCCATAAGCCCGCAGCATCGCCCGTCGTTCGGTACTCATCGTGTCTGGCATTGTCAAGATCAGCCGATAGCCCCTGGCTGCTGCCGCCATCGCTAGAGCAATACCAGTATTCCCAGAAGTCGGTTCCACTAAAATTGTTTTGCCTGGGTGGATTAACCCCTGCTCTTCTGCCGCATTAATCATACTCACCCCAATCCGGTCTTTGACCGAGGCAGCTGGGTTCATCCCCTCCAATTTCACCACAATCCGAGCCAAACAGCCTTCCTCTTGGGGAATGCGGTTCAACTGTACTAAAGGCGTCCGACCGATTAATTCTGTAATGTTTTGAGCAATCCGCATAGATTTTAGTTTTTTTCTTGGTTATGAGGAGTCAGAAGTCAACATCAATCATTAAAAAGTGCAAAATTAAAAATTAAAAGAAGCATACTTCATGTTTAATTTTTAGTTTTCAATTTTTAATTTTTAAATGTAATACATGATGTCTAGCTGACGCCTAGAATCCCGTTTTTCTGCTAAATCTTGAAGCGTGTATCCTTGTAAGACCGAATTAGCTGTTTGATGCACTTCCTGCCAGATTTCCTCTACCACGGCACTTTCTACCGTTTTGGAAGTGTTGTTGTTCTCAGAAGGTTTGGCATCCAATCCTTCCAAGCAACTCACAACTTCTAAGAGCGTAATTTTCCAAGGTTCCCGCGACAGCAAATAGCCTCCCTTTGCTCCACGTTGGCTACGCACTAAACCGCCACGCCTCAATGTCGCCAGCAGCTGTTCTAAATATCGATCGGGGATATTTTGTTGAGCCGCAATCTGCCGAATTTGTAACGGTTCGTTGTCGTTGTAGTGACACGCTAGCTCTAACAGAGCCAACAGCGCATATTCTGTTTTACAGGAAAGTTCCACAAGCTTGAGATCGAGTGTGAGGGATCGTCTATTCCAGTATACCCCGGTTCTCCACCGGAGTTTGTCGGTTTAAGCATTCGCCAATAAAAAAGCCCCGCTAATACGGGGCATAACCGGGTTCGCAAAATTTACGACACAAAAGCTGGGAGCAGGGGAGCAAGGGAGAAGAGGGACAGAGGGAGTAATCACCCCTTACCCATTACCACCTGTCCTAGCAATGTGCGGGCTACTACTTCCGTCTCCCTAGAAGCTGAACGTTGTTCTGAGCGTGCCAATAACGGCATCTTCGTTATCGTCATTTTGGTTGGGAGCGGTAATCCAGATGATGCCGGGAGTCACAGAGATGTTATCCGTCAGCTGGTACTTGTAGAATCCTTCGAGGTGATAAGAGAGATCGTTCTTAATCCCGACTGGGCTGCCTTGAACTTCAAGACCTGCCAAGTAGGGTTCTACACCTGCAAAAATTCCCAGGATATTCCCCCGCTTACCTAAATCGGGGAAAGCCACACCTAATCCGTAGTACCAGACCTCGCCTCTGGTACTATTTTCAACCGCGCTAATATCAGTCTTACCAACGAAGCCGCTCAGGGAGAATCTGTCGCTCAGTCGTAAGGCAGCCTCAAGACCATAGGAGTTAGTGATCAGTGCGGTATCCCTAGCCAGTACTAATGGAAACCGAGCGCCTGTTCCAGTTGCAAGAGTTGGATCGTTAGCTCCGAGAGTACCTGTTACCGGCCTACCGCCAGCCGATCGCGGACTTCCACCAAGGTCGAAAATCCCGTCACCCGCGTTATGGTAGCCGTGGACGTAGGTGGCAGCTAAGCCCAAGCGATCGCTAACTGTAAAATTCAGTTGCGCCAACGCCGAATAGTCTCCGTTGAATAGACCAAAATCACTGGTTCCGCCATCAGGTCTGGTAAATGAGCCAGGATTATTGCCATTATCTGCCAAGTAACCCAGGCTCAAGGAAGTAGGACCGAGAATCGGTGCTGTACCTACACCGAGCCTGATCCCGATACCGGCACCGCCACCGATTCGATAAATAGGACTCTGCTGAGCAAATGACGAAAGTGCGGCGGTACCTCCGTCTCCGTCATAAAAGTAAGGGTTGAGGACGGGAGCGTAGTCGGCATGAATTCCTCCCGCAGCGGCAATGTAGACTTTGGAAGCTCCAAAGGGAAACTCATACGCCAGCCAATCTAAAGCGATATCGTTGTTGTTACCGGGATTAAGGTCAAAGGTCTGGTTGCCCTCGAATGAACCATTAGGTTGAAAAGGTGTAGTGTTACCCGCAGCAAGACGGGTGTGCAATACATCTCGACCCGTGAAGCTGGTTTGGAAGTCTAAACGAACGCGATCGCCAAAAATGGTATTGGTGTCCTCGCGATCGCTAAACTCGTCCGTGACAGCGAAGATCGCTTCACCCACCAGTTTGGTGGTTGTCGAGAACTGATGGTTTTCTAGGAACGTCACCCGTCCTTCCAGGTTATCTACCCGCGTCCGGAGAGTTGCCAGTTCTGCCCCAAATTCATCAATTAGCCGCTGAAGTGTGGCTAAATCTTCTTTGGTGACAAAATCTGCTGTGGAAGCGGCAATCAATTTCTCGATTTGCAGCAAACAAGCGTTCAAACCTGCCGCAAATTCATAACGGCTCATTGCCCGGTTGCCCCGATAGGTGCCATCCGGATATCCTGCTATACAGCCATAGCGCTCTACCAAGCTTCGCAGTGCTTCGTATGCCCAGTCGGTTGGTTCCACGTCCGACAGTTGGGAGACGTTGGTGACTTGGCTTTGGGAGTTATTTCCTTCCTGGCTGTAGCGATTGATTTGTTCTAAAACGCTGTTGTTGTCAACTGTATTTCCTGCTGGGGCTGTTTGAGCCAGCTTTGAGTCAGCTGCTGGCATCACTGGTACAGATGTGCCTTCAATCGTTTTAACCTCTAGCGCTTGAGCTGAGTCGGCGGTTGCTGGCTCCTGGCTGGGTGCGACTGCCAACTGTTCTGGCGCTTCTGTCGCAGCCACTTTCTGCTCTAACTCTGACTTCTCAGCGGTAGCTGAAAACACAGGGATTGAGCTGACTGTTGGGGTTTCTGGCGCAGTAGCGATCGCTACTGGCTGCAACTCTGGTAGTGCCTCTACCGTTTGGGGCTGAATCATTTCTTTAGCGGCAGGCGTTTGTGCAGCGATCGCTGCCGATGAAACTACCAATGCTGCCCCCAAAACTGCTGGGCTGAATACCAGCGATCTCCAGATAAATTTAGCCATCTTTCCTCTTTTCCTCACACACACCTTAATTAAGAAAGATTTACATCCTTCTTAATTTTTCCTGTCATCCTACCACGGCCTAGAAATTGCATTAGGTAATAAATCATACAAAAAAGCCCCGCATTGAGCGAGGCTTGATTGGTTTCATGTCAGAATATTGGGCGAGCTGGATTAACCCAGCCGCCTAGCTTTTGTGTTATTAGAAGCTGAACGTAGTTCTGAGCGTACCGATATAAGCGTCGTCGCCCTCCTGCTGGTTGGTACCCGTCAGCCAGACGACGCCAGGAGTCACTGAGATGTTTTCAGTCAGCTTGTACTTGTAGAAAGCTTCTACGTGGTATCCTCTCCCGTCCAAACCGTCTATTTCGGTTCCGTTAAGTTCGAGGCTTGAAAGATAGGGTTGGGCACCTGCGAAGATACCCAAAACGTTACCCCGCTTACCTAGGTCAGGGAAGGCTACCCCTAATCCATAACTCCAGATTTCACCATCCCCGTCACCAATCACTCTGACGTCGGTATAAGAGACAAAGCCACTGAGTGAAACTCTGTCACCCAATCTGAAAGCACCTTGTAATCCGTAGGAGTTACTTACGACTGGAGCCGCCGTAAGGATTCCTGGATTATTAGCGAACAAATTACCAACCACACCCTCTCCGCGACCGATATCGAATATCGGGTTGCCAGTGTTATGGTAGCCGTGGACGTAGGTTGCAGCCAAGCCGAAGCGATCGCTGACGGTAAAGTTAAGCTGCGCCAACGCCGAATAGTCGCCGTTGAACAGACCAAAATCGCTGCCTGGGTTATTCGCGGAATCATTATCTGCTAAATAGCCAACAGTTAATGAAGTGGGACCGAGAATTGGTGCTCTGCCCACACCCAGTCTCAGACCAGCACCAGCTCCACCCCCAATGCGATAAATGGGGCTGTACTGAGCAAAGGTTGAGAGGGATCCCTCACCACTGTCACTGACTCCGTTATAGAAGTAAGGATTCAGAACAGGGGTGTAGTCGGCATGGCGTCCTCCAGTGGCTGATATGTAAACTTGGGAAGCTCCAAACGGGAACTCATACGCCAGCCAGTCTAAGCCAATGTTATTGTTATTTTCGTCGCCGAAGCCGAGGTTAAAGGTCTGGGTTCCCTCAGCTGTTGGAATTGCATCATTAATACCATCACCATCGATATCGCCGATAGGGGTACCAAAGCCGAAAGCTGCGAGGTTCCCTGCTGCCAAACGGGTGTGCAACTTATCTCGACCTGTGAAGCTAGTTTGCAGGTCTAAACGGACTCTGTCGCCAAAAATGAGATTCGTGTTGTCGTCGTTATCCCCAAATCCATCAGTAACTGCGAAGATCGCTTCACCCACCAATTTGGTGGTTGTCGAGAACTGATGGTTTTCTAGGAACGTCACCCGTCCTTCCAGGTTATCTACCCGCGTCCGGAGGGTTGCCAGTTCTGCCCCAAATTCATCGATCAGCCGCTGAAGTGTGGCTAAATCTTCTTTGGTAACGAAATCTGCTGTAGACGCGGCAATTAATTTCTCGATTTGCAGCAAACAAGCGTTCAAACCCGCCGCAAATTCATACCGGCTCATTGCCCGGTTGCCCCGATAGGTGCCATCCGGATATCCTGCTATACAGCCATAGCGCTCTACCAAGCTTCGCAGTGCTTCGTATGCCCAGTCGGTTGGTTCCACGTCCGACAGTTGGGAGACGTTGGTGACTTGGCTTTGGGAGTTATTTCCTTCCCGACTGTAGCGATTGATTTGTTCTAAAACGCTGTTGTTGTCAACTGTATTTCCTGCTGGGGCGCTTTGAGCCAGCTTGGCGTTCGTCGGTGCTGCCATCGGAACCGACACGCTGTTGTCTACGCCTAGAGCTTCGGCTGAGTTGGCGGTTGCTGCGTCCTGGATGGGCGTTGCAGCCACCTTAGCTGGCGTCTCTACTACTGGCATTACAGGTACAGACGTGCTATCGAGCTTCTCTACCTTTAGTGCTTCTGCCGAGTTGGCGGTTCCTGCATCTTGTATCGGCGCTACTGCCAACTGTTCTGGCGTTTCAACCTCAACTGCACTCAGCGCTTCGGCTGATTTAGCGGTTGCTGAAAACACGGGGGCTGAGTTAGCTTCCGGGGCTTGGGGTGCAGTAACCAAAGCCACTGGCTGCACTTTCGATAGGTTTGCCTCAGTCGTTTGGGGCTGAATCACTTCAGAGGTTACGGACTTTTCAGCAGCGATCGCTGCTGAAGAAAGCACGAGTGCCGCTCCCAAAACTGCTGGACTTACTAGCAGAGATTTCCACATTAATTTAGCCATCTTTCCTCTTTTCCTCACACACACTTTTTCAGAAAGATATTTCAGAAAGAGTGACAATCCTTCTTGATTTTTCAAGTCATCGTAACACAGATTGGACGGTGCCACCACCTCACCAGCGCCTGAAATGATTGCTAGAGCGCTTATTGAGATTTTTCGTGTTATTTTTCGGATGACCTAAGTCACTCTTTAAAAATGACTTGCGCCCTATCAAAGTCTTTTGTTGTCAACCCATCGCTATCATCTGTTGTCAGTGTTAGCGTTACCTTATTGTACAAAATTTCTCGTAGATGATGCTTTGTTTCTATTGAGATGCAGCAACAGCAACTAATTTGTTAATCTGGGCGATCGCTTCTCCAAACTTTTTTCATTTTCTCTTCTACTGCTTCCCTGGCTAACTTGATAGCTGATGAATGCTTTGTTAATTGCCAGCTCGCTGAGTATCTACGCCATCGCCTTCCTGAAAAAAAGCCCCTAAAAAACTATCCGCCCCCACGGGAAGCGTTTTGGTATCACCATTACACTCAATGTGAGGGCGGTCTAGCGGGTCTTCAAATTAGCACCAGACTGTCGGAAGGAACTCCAAATACCAGCCTAGCTCTTTCAGCCTTTAGTTAATCCCACTAGGGGATTAAAACCGGCTTTTAGAGAACAGCTCCGACGCTCAGCCGGTTAACGCTAATTTGATGACCCATAAATTTACTACTATCACTCATGGGCATCACCTCCTTGTTGCCTGAACGGTCTAATTCTCAAAAGGAGTAGGGTAAAAATCGCTAAGGATTCATTCCCTTCCTTTAGATTAGCACAGGCTAGAGCGGATGTGGGGTGGCTTGAAAAAAAAATACCCCGCGAGTGGCGGGGTATCGTTCAATGAGGAGTGCTGTAGGAGCGGGCTCGCCCCGCCCATGCTGAGTTAGAGAAAATTAACTCAATATTTCACTCCTGACATTACAGTGCGTTACCGCGAGGCAGAACCTCTTCAGGGAAGATAAAGTTCTCGTGGGGTTGATCCTGAGGAGCCATCCAAGCCCGGATGCCCTCATTGAGGAGAATATTCT